>NZ_JAJNAO010000014.1:0-77759 GCF_022227625.1 Ectothiorhodospira variabilis
TTCCCAGCGGCGCAGTGTCGTAATGGACACGCCCAGCGCGTTGGCGGCCTCACCGATGCTTGCCAATCTTTTCATATTGGAGAGTATCGGTAATATATGAATAGATTTCAAGTGAACTGCTCAAGCCCTGAAATCGGTGCACAGTACCGGTTTGTACTTCATCAGTAGCCCGCTTCTTTCTGGTGTCTGAAGGCCAGAATATACACCGCATCATCGGCCAACTCGTGGCGGTACAGGGCCACATAGCCGGAGTCACCGAAGGCGATCACCAGTTCGCGCAACTCGGGCATTTCGGGTAATGGGCGGCCAATCTCGGGCGTCGTTTCCAGCAGCAGGAATTGCCGCTCAATGGCCTGGCTGGCTCGGCTAGTGGCTTCGGTGTCCTTGGCAGACAAGAATTGCCGGCATCGCTCTAAGCCCTTCGCCGCGCCTTCAGTCACGATTACTCGTGGCACTCAGGCACCGCTTTTTCGTCCTGGGTGCCCCAGGTGTTCAACCAGCTTCGCACCTCTTGGCCGGTCAGATGCCGGCCGGTTTCCTTGTAAGCCACCCAGGAGGCCAAGGCTTCCTGCTTGAGGCTGTTGCGCGCCTCCTCACGCTCGACATACTCCCGGATGGCTTCCAGCATGATCCAGTGCGGTGAGCGGCGGCGCTGGCTGGCGAGCTCATGGACGCGGCTCTTCAGGGCGTCGTCGATCTTGAGGGATGTTGCCATGGTCAGCCTCTTATCACTCGGTGATACCTAATGATAACTTAGCCCTTTCCTGCCACTGAGTCCATCGGCTCGCGGACAGGTTATGGTTCTCGGCCCTCTCGTTTGCCAGGCACTTGCCCATTGATTGCGTTTATATGATGATGCAATCAATGATGTCTTGGGAGTGACAAGATGGCAAGCGTGACCGTAAGAAATTTGCCAGATGAGGTACACCGTGCGATTCGCGTGCAGGCCGCCCATCATGGCCGCAGCACCGAGGCGGAAATACGCGTCATTCTGGAAGCCGCCGCCCGGCCACCCGAGCGCGTCAAACTCGGTTCCATGCTGGTATCCATCGCCCGCGAGGCAGGTGAAATGACCGATGCCGAAGTCGAGCACCTCAACCAGCTCCGCGACAAGACGCCGGCCGAACCGATGGGTTTCGGATGATCGTCCTGGATACCAACGTCATTTCGGAGTTGTGGAGGGTCGAGCCGGATCCCAACGTGCTGGCCTGGATCGACGCACAGACGGTTGAAACGCTCTATCTTTCGGTCATCACCGTGGCCGAGCTGCGCTATGGTCTTGCCACGATGCCAGAGGGCAGGCGCCGCACGATCTACCAGGAGCGTCTTGAGCACGAGGTGTTGCCGATCTTTGGGGACCGCGTGCTGCCCTTTGATCTGGCTGCCTCTCAAGCCTATGCTGACTTGATGGCGAGGGCAGGAGGGAAGGCGATTGGCCAGGCAGATGGTTATATCGCCGCCACTGCCGCTGCTCACGGCTTGATGGTCGCAACACGGGACGTCAGTCCTTTCGATGCGGCACAGCTGAAAACCATCAATCCGTGGGAGGCATCGTCCTGAACATCCGCTCTCGGCGATACTGAGCAGATGACGGGGAGCAACGAAGAAATGGCCACTCAAAGAAAGCCTTCTTTGGATCCGGAAATCCTGTTGGGTGAGATCCTCATCGATGCGCATGGCGACGATGAGCAGCTCTGGGCGTTGCATGCAGGGATCAAGGATGGCCTGGATCTGCCGATGGATGTGCACGTCATTGGTGAGCCCCTCTCGCTCATCGCCATCGACCATGATGGCAATGCAAGGCGGGGGCCTCTGGCGGTTGCAGCGCTGGGAGGAGGCTGAGCACGTGTTTGAGCGCATCCTGCTGATGAACCCGCTGGACAACCAGGGGATCCGTTTCCTCCTGCCGGCCGTGCGGGGGCACGAGGCATGGGTGGATGATGAAGACTGAGAACTGACTGAGCGGCCCATGACCCGGAAGAAAAGCACCCCGACCTCCAACAAGGCCTCGACACGCCGACCCATGGCCGACAAGGTCATCAAGAAGATGCGCAGTCATGTGGGCGCCAGGGTCGTCGACCTCAGCGCCGTCATGGAAGGCAAAAAGAACGCCCAGGCCCTGCAGAAAACCGTCGCGAGTGCTGAGTATCTGGCTGACCTCCATCCTGCTCACGCGATCTACGTGTACGCGCAAAACCAGGCCTCTGTGATGGCCGAACCGCTCACCATTGGGTGGCAGGTGTTGTCGAGTCCGGCTCTGGCAAGGTCCACACTGCTCAAGTGGGGCGAGTACCAGCCAGACTGGGACCCCACCACCGGCAGCCCCCCAGTTGCCCCCGGCTTTCAAAGGAACCCCTTGCCCCTTACTGGAAGCCGAAAAAATAAAAAAGCCCGCATGGACGCGGGCTTAGGAACTTCTTGGGACTTTTCTGGAAGTGTGGTGGTGGAGCGGATGGGAGTCGAACCCACGACCTCAGCAGTGCGATTGCTGCGCTCTCCCAACTGAGCTACCGCCCCGTGCATGCTGAGTATAGGCCAGCGCGAGGGGTGTTCGCCAGAGGCGACGCTCAGGTGGAAACCGGCTTGAGCAGGATGCCTGCCAGCGGCGGCAGGGTGAGCACCACGGAGTAGGGGCGGCCCATCCAGGGCAGATCTTCGGCCTCGACCTCCAGGTTGCCCAGGTTGCTGCCGCAGTAGAAGTGCGAGTCGGAGTTGAAGATCTCCCGATATCTCCCCGGGGCTGGCACCCCGATGCGGTAGCCCTCGCGGGGGGCGGGGGTGAAGTTGAGGGTCGCAAGGATGAAATCGTCCTTGTCTTCCCCCTTGCGGATGAAGCTGAGCACCGATTGGGCGGCATCGTGACAGTCGATCCATTCAAAGCCCTGCCATTCGAAATCAAAGTGATGCAGAGCCTTCTCACGGGCGTAGAGGGCGTTGAGATCGGCCACCAGTTGCTTCACGCCCGAGTGGAAGGGGAACTGCAATAGATACCATTCCAGTTCCTTGGCATCGTCCCACTCATTGCCCTGACCGTATTCGCAGCCCATGAACAGCAGTTTCTTGCCCGGGTAGGACCACATGAGGGTGTACAGAAGGCGCAGATTGGCGAAGCGCTGCCACTCATCTCCCGGCATGCGGTAGAGCAGGGAGCGCTTGCCGTGCACGACTTCGTCGTGGGAGAAGGGCAGCACGAAGTTTTCGGTAAAGGCGTACAGCAGGCCAAAGGTGAGCTGGTCGTGATGGTAATGGCGGTGGATGGGGTCCTTCTTGAAGTACTCCAGGGTGTCGTTCATCCACCCCATGTTCCACTTGAGTGAGAAGCCCAGTCCCCCGAGCCAGGTGGGGCGTGTCACCTGGGGCCAGGAGGTGGACTCCTCGGCCATGATCAGGGCACCCGGATGGTTGCCTTGCACGCTGCTGTTGAGGTCCCGGAGGAACTCGATGGCGTCCAGGTTTTCCTGCCCTCCAAACTTGTTGGGCACCCATTCGCCTTCTTCCCGGGAGTAGTTCAGATAGAGCATGGAAGCCACAGCGTCCACCCGCAGGCCATCGATGTGGAACTCCTCCACCCAGTACATGGCGCTGGAAACGAGGAAGTTGCGTACCTCGTTACGCCCGTAGTTGAAGATCAGCGTACCCCAATCACGGTGCTCGCCCATGCGCGGGTCTTCATGCTCGTACAGGGCGCTGCCATCGAACCGGGCCAGGGCGTGGGCATCCTTGGGGAAATGTCCTGGAGCCCAGTCCAGTAGCACGCCAATGCCATTTTCGTGACAGTGGTTGACGAAATCCCTGAAGTCATCGGGGCTTCCAAAGCGGCTGGTGGGGGCGTAATAGCCAGTGGTCTGGTAGCCCCAGGAGCCATCGAAGGGGTGTTCGGTGACTGGCAGTAGTTCGATGTGGGTGAAGCCCATTTCCTTCACATAGGGCACCAGCGTGCGGGCCAGCTCACGATAGTTGAGGAAGTTGCCATCCTCACCAAGACGCCAGGAGCCCAGATGTACCTCATAGATGGACATGGGACGGTGCAGCCAGGCATCACCGGCCCGCTGTTTCAGCCATGCCTCGTCGGACCAGGAGAATGGTTCGGGGTCATGGACCACGGCGGCGGTCTGTGGGCGCAACTCGAAACGCTGCCCGTAGGGATCGGTCTTTACCTGGGTGGCCCCGGTATCCCGGTTGCGGATCTCGTACTTGTACAGGGTTCCGGGTTCAAGACCGGGGATGAAGAACTCCCACACGCCACTGCCCCCGCGCACCCGCATGGTATGGCAGCGGCCATCCCAGCGATTGAAGTCGCCCACCACGGAAACGCGTTCGGCGGAGGGGGCCCACACGGCGAAGCGCACGCCCTGGATGCCGTCCACCTCGTGGGCATGCGCCCCCAGGAAGCGATAGGCATGCCAGTGCCGGCCTTCGTTGAACAGGTGGATATCGAAATCCGACACGACGGGTCCGAAGCTGTAGGGGTCGTAGCCAACGTGTTCATGGCCATGACCGTCGTTCCAGCGGATGCGATAATGGCCTGGCAGGGCATCCAGGGGGCCACGCCACTCGAAGATTCCCCGGTCGTGGACCTTTTCCATGGGGTCATCCAGCTCGTCGATGCGGGCCTGGGTGGCGTGGGGCAGGTAGGCACGCACGACTCGCTGCTCCTGTTCCACGTGACTACCCAGCAGACTGAACGGGTCATGGTGTCTGGCGTCCAGGATGCGTTGAAGGTCTTCACGGTTGGTTGCACGCATGTGGGTTCCCGTCCTGGTTCGGCGGTTGGGCCTGCCTTGATGTGGCGGCCGGAAAATGTAATAGAATCGAAACGATCGCGTACCATGATGGCATGGGGACGCGATGTACCGGTCGGATGCAGCCCGGCGGAAAAAACCTTAACATGCTCCAGGGGCCACGTCCTCCACACACCCGGGTCACAGAAGGCAGGTATGAAACCACAATCCCAACGCTTCGTCAGCCGCATCACCCGAGATACCCTGGCACTCATCCTGGCAGGAGGGCGTGGCTCTCGCCTCAAGCAGTTGACCATGTGGCGGGCCAAGCCAGCGGTGCCCTTTGGGGGCAAGTTCCGGATCATCGATTTCCCGCTCTCCAACTGTATCAACTCGGGCATTCGCCAGGTGGGCGTGATCACCCAGTACAAGGCCCACTCCCTGATCCAGCATGTGCAGCGGGGCTGGAGCTTTCTGCGCGGCGAGTTTGGTGAGTTCATCGAGCTTTGGCCGGCCCAGCAGCGCATCGAGACCTCCTGGTACAAGGGCACGGCCGATGCGGTGTTTCAGAATCTGGACATCATCCGTGACCACGACCCCAGCTATGTGCTCATCCTGGCCGGTGATCACATCTACAAGATGGATTACGGAGACATGATCGCCTACCACGTGGAGTCCGGTGCCGACATGACCGTGGGTTGCCTGGAAGTGGACCTGGAAATGGCCCGGGGATTCGGTGTCATGGCCGTGGATGCCGATGGCCGTGTGGAGCGCTTCGACGAGAAGCCCGATCACCCAAGGTCCGTCCCCGGCAAGACGGACAAGGCGCTTGCCTCCATGGGCATCTATGTGTTCAACAAGGACTTCCTCTTCCAGCAACTGGTGGCCGATTCCGACACGCCCGGTTCCAGTCACGACTTCGGCAAGGACATCATCCCCAAGGTGCTCGAGTCCAGCCGGGTGATGGCCTACCCGTTCCGCGACGTGCAGACGGGCACGCAGGCCTATTGGCGGGACGTGGGTACCATCGATTCCTACTGGAGGGCCAATCTTGAGCTGATCGGGGTGACCCCGGAGCTCAACCTCTACGACATGGACTGGCCCATCTGGACCTACCAGGAACAACTGCCCCCGGCCAAGTTCGTGTTTGATGACGAGGACCGCCGTGGCATGGCCGTGGACTCCATGGTGTCCGGGGGCTGCATCATCTCCGGATCGCTGGTGCGGCACTCCCTGCTGTTCTCCAACGTCACCGTGAACTCCCATGCCCAGGTGACCGATTCGGTCATTCTTCCCGATGTGGATATCGGTCGTAACTGTGTGGTTCACAAGGCCGTGATCGACAAGGGATGCCGGATTCCCGAGGGCATGGTCATCGGACGGGATCGCGAGCAGGATGCCAAACGCTTCTACGTATCTGATGGCGGTGTGACGGTGGTGACACCGGATATGCTCGGCAACATGCCTCATCATGGCGTCTGATCAGCCGAACGCGGTCCATCCGCCGTTACGGGTGGTACTGTGCTGGCACATGCATCAGCCCCAGTACCTGGACGGCCATACCGGTGAATACGCACTGCCCTGGACGTATCTGCACGCCATCAAGGATTACGTGGATATGGCGGCGCACCTGGAGGCGGAGCCGGGCGCGCGGGCGGTAGTGAACTTTGCCCCGATCCTCCTGGATCAGATCGAGGACTACGCCGGCCAGGTAAGTGCCTTTCTCAAGGGCGAGGGCGAGATCCATGACCCGGTACTGGCCCTGCTGGTGGCCGATCGGCCACCCCATGAACCCTCCCAGCGACTCAACCTGGCAGAGGCTTGTACACGTGCCAATCGTCAGCGTCTGATCGAGCCGTTCGGCCCCTACCGCCTGCTGGCGGACATGGTGTCCTGGCTCAAGCAGCACCCCGACTATGTGTCCTATCAGGGGGATCACTTCTTCTTTGATCTGGTCACCTGGTATCACCTGGTCTGGCTGGGCGAGACGGTGCGCCGTACCGATCCACGCATCAAGCCCCTGATGGAACAGGGGCGGGATTTCACGCCGTCGCAGCGCCGGCTGCTCCTGGAGGTGATCGATGAACTGCTGGGTGGCCTCCTGGATCGGTATCGCCGCCTGGCGGACTCGGGTCGGGTGGAACTGTCCTTCAGCCCTTATGCTCATCCCATCATGCCGCTGATGCTGGACATGGCATCGGCTCACGAAGCGGCGCCATCGGCGGAATTACCCCTAAGCGGCCAGTATCCTGATGGCCGTGCGCGGGTGCAGTGGCATCTGCAACAGGGGCTGGAGAGCTTCGAGCGGCATTTTGGGCGGCGGCCGGCCGGCTGCTGGCCGTCCGAGGGCAGCGTCAGCGATGCGACGCTGGCTTTACTGGACGAGGCGGGTATCCGCTGGTCTGCGTCGGGGGAGGGGGTGCTCACCCATTCCCTCAGGCAGGGGCGGGACGAGGAGCTGCCCGAGGACCGTGACTGGCTGTACCAGCCCTACCGTTTTCAGGACCGTGAACTGTCCCTGTTCTTCCGCGACGATGGTCTTTCGGATTCCATTGGGTTTCGTTATACCGACTGGCACGGTGACGACGCCGTGGGGGATTTCGTGCATCATCTGGAGGGCATCGGTCAACGCTGGAACCGTGTCCATGGCAGCCAGGGGCGCGGCGCCCTGGTCACGGTGATTCTGGATGGTGAAAATGCCTGGGAGTATTACCCGGCCAATGGTTACTACTTCCTCTCCGCTCTGTACCGTCGGCTTGCGGAACACCCCGACATCGAACTCGCCACATTCGCCGATTGTCTCAACGTGAGTCCGCGGGAGTCGTTGAAGCATGTGGTGGCAGGGAGCTGGGTGTATGGCAACTTCGATACCTGGGTCGGTTCCCGGGACAAGAATCGAGGCTGGGAAATGCTCATTCAGGCCAAGCAGTGTTTTGATCGGGTGATGGCCCAAGGGCGGCTGACGGAGGCGCAAGTGGAGGCAGCCACCCGGCAACTGGCGGTATGCGAGGGGTCGGACTGGTGCTGGTGGTTTGGCGACTACAATCCGGCGGGCACCGTCAGCCTGTTTGAACGCCTGTATCGCCAACACCTGGTTCACCTCTACCGTTTGCTGGGAGAGGCCCCGCCAGAGGAGTTGTCGCACGTGCTCAGCCGGGGCAGTGGCGAACCCGCCGCCGGGGGCGTGATGCGGCAAGGACAAAAAACTGACGGGTGAGCCCGTCAGTTCGCCGAAGACCCGGAATCCCACGCACAGGACGGAGGAACTGTGGCAGAACACAGCGCCCAAGCATCATCCACGCTGGACCGGCGTCGTGCCGGCATCCTGCTCCATCCCACCTCCCTTCCCGGATCAGGTCGACAGGGCGCGCTGGGGTCACAGGCCCACCGTTTCGTCGACTTCCTGGCCTCTGCCGGCGTCACCGTCTGGCAGGTGCTGCCCCTGAATCAGCCCCATGAGGGCGGCTCACCTTACCAGTGCATGTCGGTGCATGCCGGCAGCACCCAGTTGATCTGCCTGGCCGATCTGAAAGCGCGTGGCTGGTTGGTGGATGATGCCCTGCCGGATGAGCAAGGGGCGCTGGATCCCTTCAACTCCGTGACTCTGCGCAAGGCCCACAAAGGGTTCATGGATGGGGCCAACGGCGATGATCGTCAGGCCTTCGAGGATTTCAGGGCGCAACATGCCTTCTGGCTGGAGGACTATGTCCTGTATCTGGCCCTCAAGCGTGAGCACGACCTGGCCCCCTGGTGGGACTGGGCGCCGGCGCTGCGCGACCGGGAGCCCGAAGCCATGGCCGGGGCGCGGGAGCGCCTGGCGGACAGCCTGGCGCAGTATCGTTTCGAGCAGTTTTTGTTCTATCTGCAATGGGCGGCGGTCAAACAGCACGCCAACCACCGGGGTATCCTGCTGTTCGGCGATATGCCCATCTTTGTGGCCCACGACAGCGCGGATGTGTGGGCCCATCGCGAGCTCTTCGATCTGGATGATCAAGGGCGACCGGTTCACGTGGCCGGTGTGCCACCGGATTATTTCTCTGCCACGGGCCAGCGCTGGGGCAACCCTCATTACGACTGGGAACGCATGCGGGAGGAGGGTTTCGCCTGGTGGATAGAACGCATCGGTGCTGCGCTGGAAATGGTGGATTTGATCCGAATCGACCATTTCCGTGGCTTCGAGTCCTACTGGTCCATCCCGGTCGAGGACGATACTGCCATGAACGGGCATTGGACCGTGGCGCCGGGCAAGGCGTTGTTCGAGCGCCTGCGGGAGCACTTTGGCAGCTTGCCTCTGGTGGCCGAGGATCTGGGGGTGATCACCGATCAGGTGGAGGCCCTGCGGGACGATAACGGTCTGCCGGGGATGAAGATCCTGCATTTCGCCTTCGAGGGCGGGGCGACAAACCCCTATCTGCCCCATCAGCATGTTGCCAATTCGGTGGTTTATACCGGCACCCATGACAATGACACCACCCTGGGGTGGTTCGAGACCTGTGACGAGAGCCTGCAACATCATGTGCTGGACTATCTGGGGCACCCGTCAGAGCCCATGCCCTGGCCGCTGATCCGCAGTGCTCTGGCCTCTGTGGCCCGCCTGGCGGTGGTGCCCATGCAGGACGCCCTGGCGCTGGACGGATCACATCGCATGAACGTGCCCGGGACCACGTCAGACAATTGGGCGTGGCGTTTCCAGTGGGAGGATGTGCCGCAGGAACTCGCCTCCGATCTGCGCCGCCTGGTGGAGTTATACGGGCGGGATTAGCCGGGTTGCAGTGTGCCTTGATGGCGCGATCCGGAGCGGTTCAGCTCGCTGCTGGGGAGACGGACGTTCAACGCAGGGCTGTGGGTGTGTCCATGTCGTCGGGCCAGGTCACTGTGTAGGAGAAGCGCAGGGTGAGCTCCTCGCCCGCTTCGACGGTGCGGTGCCAGGCCAGCAGGCCACGGTCGTCATTCATGTCCCGTTCCGAGGGTTCACTGGCGTCTTCGGCCAGGGTGACCGTGATGCGCTCGTCGCGGGAGACTGGCAGACGGTCAAGAATGGTCATCTCCACATCGCGGCCATGACTGTTGTGAAGTGTCATCAAGTAACTGCGTTGCAGCCTGTTCTGACGCCGAAGGCGGCCTTCCTGACCCTTTTCGTCACGCTCCATCCGGTAATCAATGCCGATGCGCTCGTCCACGCCGAAAGCCATCTCCAATTCACTGTTCGGGCGCAGCCCAGCGAGCTGATGCTGCCCCACCAGTGCGCCATCCTGAAACAGGGTCAGTGGACCCGGTAGCAGCGGCGTCTCACCCTCGAATACGCTTTCGGCAAACAGGTAGGCACGCGGCGCCATTCGGGGCGCGGCGCGCACCGAAAGCCGGGCTTCCATGACCTCTTCACCCAGGTTGTGGCGATGAGGCTGGTTATCCGAGGCGATGTTCACGCGGCCGGGCACCCGATAACGGGCCGTGAAGGTCGTGCCCTCCAGTTGTGCCGTGTCGGCTTCGGCCGCCAGGGCCGCTTCCGGCAACGACCTTGAGAGTCGTGTCGTGGTGGGTGCGGGCCTGGGGACATCCAGGTACCAGGGAGGGGGTAGCGGCAGATGCCCCCCCAGTCGAGGCTGGGCCGTGGACAGGTACAAGGGGATGTCCGACCAGTCCTGGCCGGTGTTCTGACGCACCTCGGCACGCTGGATCAGGCGCAGTTCCTGGGTGTCGGTGTCCAGGCGGGCCTCGTAGAGCGGAGTCCAGCGGGCGTCGCGGACGGTGTATTCCAGGGTGACCGTGGCACTGGCCGCCTCGGGGCTGTGATAGTGAATGCGTGCCTGGAGGCTGTCGCGTCGGCCACTTTGAAGTTGCTCAAGCTCGCGGCGCACACGCTGAATCTCGGCTTCCAGGGTGCGGCGGGCCCGTTCCTGTTGATGGATGGCGTCGAGAACGCTCAAGGCCCCTTCGCCCACCCGCTCCCAGGCCTTTGGCCATTCACCAGCGTCTGGCAGGGCCTCGGGATGCGTGCCCAGTTGCTCAATCAGGCGCATCTGCACCTGATGGGCACGAATCCGATCGTCGATGTGGCGCTTTTCATCCTCCAGTTCCCGGAGTTGCTCTGTGAGCGCCTGCTCACGTGGATGAGCGAGATCCCGTCCCGGGATGGTTCGGGTTTCCAGGGCCCCCAGCCGCATGCCCTGTGGCCCGCTGGCCCGCACGCGAACGGTGTTCACATCCAGCCGGGCGGGCAACCCATCGATGCTGACCACGCCTTCTCCCGCCTCCAGGGTCAGTTCCTTTTCCATGATGATGCCGGCCCGATCCGGGTAGACGGTCACCTGGGTGATTTGTCCGGCCTGGGCGGGAAGGGCAATGGCCAGGGTCATCAAGGCGGTACAAACAACAGGCTGGAGAGCGCGATGCATGATGGATTCCTGTCAGGCCGTGGGGAACTTCATCGCCAACGTACCTCGAATACGCAGTGGGCGACGCCTGCTGCGGCGCATTGTGTTTCCGTTACCCGGGTTTCGGGATGCACCAGCACCTGGAACAGACGCTGGAAGGTGCCCGCGTAGTAATCGCAGACCGGGTGCGCGGACTGCGCATCTCGGCACAGGGGGCTATTGGTGATGGTCAGCGTGAGGTTGGGGCGATGGCTGACCTGGAACTGGCCGCTGCCGGTGAAGGTCCAGGCATTGCGCTCGATGGCTTTGAGCAGTATGCGACTGGACGGGCCAGCAGGGAGGAGTTTCAGGATGGACTGCACCGGTTTGGGAATGCGGTTGGCCAGCAGGTAGTCGCCGGTGAGGTGACCTGCCTCCAAGGATACGGCGGCCGCCTGCTCCGGGGAGAGTGCTTCTCGCAGCGCCCGATGCAGGGCCGTCACGTCGCGCTCGTCCACCATGGTGGTGGGCGGGTGCGTCAGATGATCGGTGAGCCCTGCAGCCTCGAAGATGCGTGTCGTCAACGGCTCATCGTGCTGGTGGCGCAGCGCCTGGGCCATGCGAGTGATGGAGTTCGGCCCGATCCGGGCCACGGTTGGGTCGTGTTCGGTCATGGTGTGCAGTCAGTAACGAAGGCGACTGGGACTGACGGTCAGGCCCGGCGAGGGGGAATTCTTGTCCGGGTCGTTGGCCGCCTTGATGGTTGGGTAGATGGGCCTGAAATGGGCCTCATCGGGTTGGCGCGAGCGCAGCGCCCAATTCCATAGAGCCTGGGAGGGCAGGGGCAACACCAGGAACCAGTGTTCCAGGATCGCGAGGATCATGAGTATCGCCAGGAAGGTCGCGCCCGCCACCTGATGAGTGGTGGCAGATGGGTCCATGGCCGTCTGCACGATCAATACCGCGACGATGGTGGATGCGGTGACCGAGATCGGAAACAGCAGGTTCATGGGCTTCTTGCGGAAATAGCTTTCCAGATAGCGCAGATGATCGGGCAACCACTCTTCATTGAGGTTGCGAACACCCAGGAATACGTTGAGCTTGGTGCTGGTTCGCATCACCCACAGGATGAGGAAGGTGTACAGCCCCACCATGTTGGCGCCCCCCCAGGTGACCAGCACGATGGCCAGGGCTGCGATGATAAGGGCGAATTCATGGTAGAGGATGGCCTGAACGGCGTAGATGAATCGTCGCCAGCCCAGGGCACCTTCAGGGCAACGACTGCGCCTGGAGCCGGTGATCATGCCCATGAGGAAACTCATTTCCACCCAACCCCAGAGGATGATGGCGCCTGTGAAGGCCACATAGGCCCCAAACAGTGTTTCCTGATGGGCGGTCAAGGCCAGGGCGTAAAGCGCGATGCCCGCGAGCACCGAGGCGCCCAGCATGCTCCAGCGGTAGGTCCGTTGTGGCAGTCCGTCCAGATAGATGATGGCTCCGGTGCTGAACCACCAGAGGAATATCACGTAGAGGATAGGCAGACCGTATTGAATCACCGGCCCCTCACCGTGCACAGGTCATGGACACCCGGGCGGGCGTTGTCGTGGGTAGTGGGTGGGGCAAAGCGCTTGCCACGATGCCGTTCATCGCTGAATTCTCCTCATTTTCCCGGCACGCATGGGATCCCGGGGAACTGGGTTCGACTGCGGCCTGAGTCGATGGGCGAAACTTTACCGTCTTTTGGATACCGGTGGCGAGTCCCGCGAGGCGCTGCTAAGGAGAAGGCTCAGGAATCTTGAGCCGAATCAAGTAGCTCTGCAAAAGCAGCGGCGTTGGTGGAGCCAAACGCGTTGAGCTTGTAGCGGTTGCCGGTCACGGGATCTTCAAGGCTCAGACCACCATCCGACCAACGGGTCAGCAGGAAGGGTAGATCTTCATGGTCATCCAGATGCCGACGGTCCAGGGCAATGATGCGCAGGACGGTGCGCATGAAACCACCGCCACTGGGTTCGATGAGCTTGAGCACCTGGTTGGTGTCGGCGTCGACGATTTCCATGTAGCCGCCGGGCTTCTCCCGGGGCTTCAAGCGCACGGATTGCACAACCGTCAGATCCTGCTCGGCGGGTTCCGCTGTTGTCGCGGGTTCCGTCGAAGCCGGAGGGGAGACGGCGCTGCTGGCCAGATAGTACACGCCGAAGGCGATGGCCAGGAGAATAACGCCGATTCCTGGAAACAGGAATCGGCGCGGGGAACGGGAGGAGCCGTTGGAGTCAGTCATCAGGCGGTTTCACCGGCGGCTTGTCGGTGGGTCTGGGGTGCGGATGCCGTGTCAGCTGCTTCGGCCTGATCCGGGTTTTCGGCACGGTTCTTCTGATCTTCGGCCATGGCCTTGGCGAGGATATCCGCCACGCGCCGGGCATTGGGCACTCCGCGCAGCATGGGCTGTGGAGCCATCCAGCGCCAGGGTTTCACATGCGGCCAGAGGATGATGTAGGACACGCGCTCCGGCGGAATGAGCGTCAGCGGAATATCACCCGTGCCGTCCTTGTAGAGCTTGGCCGAGGCAGACTCAATCACGGAATAGGGCAGGTTTACACTCATCTGCAGTGCCACGCCAAATCGTATGACAATGCGCTGATTGGTGATGGTGTAGACCGAGGCTCTCGCCGTGAGCCAGGCCAACAGCAACAACAGGCCGACGGCAGTCACGGACAGGGTGAGCAGGAAGCTGGTGGAAGCGAGGGCCGTCACGAGGGACTGCGTTTCACCATAGGTAAAGATGGCTCGCAGGCCGATCAGGATGGCCAGATAGAGAATGACCTTTCTGACGTGAAATGCCCGAATGGCGAAGGTGCTCCAATGAGGAGCACCTTGCCACAAGATGCGCTCCCCCGAAGGGGGGAGCTCAGGCAGACCACGTATCGGTTCAGCGGCGTGGTCGTCGTGACTCACAGCAGGGGTTCCCTACGCTCCGGGGATGCATAGAAATGGCCACCACCGAAGTAGGCCATGATGCGGTCTTCTTCCAGACGCGTCACGCTCTCCATGCTCTTCGTGGAAGGGGCATCGGCGAAGTGCTTGGCCATCACGGAAGCCACACGAACCTCATAGGGGCGGCCGTCCTTCAGGCGCTGATCCATGGGCAGCTTGGGATCGGCATACTTGGCGCGGGTCACCTTGGAGAGGAACATGGGCACCAGGATACGGCGGGAGCTACCCTTGACTTCCACTTCCAGGTAGCGGGGCATGGCCTCGGAGCGGTCCACCCACACGTCGCGAACGGTGCCGGCGGGCTTGTCGTCGGCGGCGAACACGGTCATGCCGCGGGGATCGGGATCCTTCTTGGAGATCCCGAAGCCATGCTTGGTGATGCGCATGGGCACGATGCGGGCCTCGCCGTTCATGGTTACGTCAGGCTCATCGGCACGGTTGGCCCAGGAGGAGGGACCCACGCCGTCGATCATGGGGTTGCCAGTGGGATCCAGAGGGGCGCCGGGGAAGGGCCAGGCCGGCTTGGCATTGATGTCACGGGTATCGGGGTTGCCGTTGGCAATGATGAAGGAACCGCCGTCCATGGTGGGGTATTCCTTGGGACCCGGGGCAGCCGGATAACCTTGCACGGTAATGTGGGGGGAGCGGTCGGACTCCAGCGGGTAACCTTCCCGCTTGTTCTCCCGATGTAGATACCAGATTAGACCTGCGAAGAACAGCCAGAAGACGTACAGGGTGACCTGCGCGACGTCCATATATTCAGTAATGGCACCGGTTGGCATTGCTTTTCCTCCAAGTTTCGGGTGGGTTAGCCGGGTGATTTGGCTGGACCGAACCTCGATCAAGATTGCTTTCGGGTGACGCCCCCGCCATGCATGGGCGGCCCGAAGGCGTTGGGTGATACAAACAACATCAATTTCACTAGATTTTAGACCACAACATCGCCAATTTCCGGGTCTATAGGCCCCCTCGACCCGAAAAATCTTGCTTTCCCAAACGCTCCATACCTTGGGTGACCATACGGGCACACACCAGCTCTGGAGCGCTACTTTGAGATAATGCCAGACAAACCGTCAGGGTGTTGGTGTGAGCTGGCTTGAGCATGATCTGGATCAGCTTCGTCGGTCAAAGGCCGTGAACAGGGTGGATCAGGCCGGAGCCCCTCGCTTGAGTTCAAGGGCTTGCGAGGTATAAAAGCCACGAGAGATTCGCCGGGTACGCTCCGCACGCCACTCGTCCAGGGAGGGCTCTTCCCCGATCAGGCGCAGCAGCTTTTTCTCGGCCACCGGCTCAATGGCCGGGGAGCGGTCGCTCTTGGGGAACAGCTTGCCCACGGCGTGCATGACCGACAGGGCCGGGGTGCGTGGGGCGAAGGTGAACAGGATGGCAGCATGGGTGCGGCTCGTCAGGCCGGCCAGCACGCCCACAATGTCGGGCGCCTTGTAGTGGATGAAGGAATCCATGGCCACCACATAGTCGAACTCACCCAGTTCAGGACTGAGGAAATCGCCTACGCGGAAGTCGATTCGCCCTTCGCCCAGGTCCTCTGCCTCGGCACGTTCACGGGCCATGTCCACCAGATTGCCGGCCAGGTCAATGGCCACAACCTGGGCGCCGCGCTGGGCGGCAGCCACGGAGAGCATGCCGGTTCCGCAACCGGCGTCTAGCAGCCACTTGCCGCTGAGGTCGTCGGGCAGCCAGTCCAGCAGGTTCTGGCGCATCTCTTCACGCCCGGCGCGCACAGTGGCACGTACGCGCCCCACGGGGGTGTCGGAGGTCAGCTTTTTCCAGGCATCCACCGCGGTACGGTCGAAATAGGTCTCGAGCTGACCCCGGCGTTTTTGATAAGAGGGCGTTGGCATCAGTGGAATCCGTTGGCTTGGCTAACGCGTCAGCGCCCGAAGTGGGCCTTGGCGTCATAGAGCGTGTCGATGGAGATCTCGTGGAGACCCTTTTCCTTGGCAAAGCGTTCGGTGTTGCGGCGGGCCTTGCCGCGCACGAAGAAGGGGATCTTGCGAAGCTCCTTCTCGGCATCAGCTGACCACACGGGCTCACCGTCCTGCGCGGGTTCGGGGGCGGCGTCGGTCGTCACGGCTTCCGGTTGTACTTCCGCTGGAGCGGCCGCGACGCGGCGCTCGGTGGTGCCGGTACCGCCCAGGTGCGAGGGGGCTGCCTCGGCGTGGAATTCGAAGTCTTCCCGGAACATGCCCAGCAGGTGTTCCTCCAGGCCCATCATCAGTGGATGGACCCAGGTGTCGAACAGGACGTTGGCGCCACCAAATCCCATCTGCGGGGCGTAGCGGGCCGGGAAGTCCTGAACGTGTACCGGGGCCGAGATCACGGCACAGCCCACGCCCAGGCGCTTGGAGATGTGCCGCTCCATCTGGGTGCCGAGCACAAGTTCAGGCTGCAACTCTGCCACTTGCGCTTCCACTTCAAGATAGTCGTCGGTAATGAGCGGCGTTACATCGTAGAGCTTGGCCGCCTCACGTACCTCGCGGGCGAACTCGCGGCTGTAGGTGCCAAGGCCCACCACCTTGAAACCGAACTCTTCAGTGGCCACACGGGCGGCGGCGACGGCGTGGGTCGCATCGCCGAAGATGAAGACACGCTTTCCGGTCAGGTAGTTGGAGTCCACCGAGCGGGAATACCAGGGCAGGCGCGACTGGGCATTTTCCAGGGCAGGGCCAGGATCCACCTGGGCGATCCCGGCGACTTCCTGAATGAATTCCCGGGTGGCGCCCACGCCGATGGGGATCACGCGTGTGTAGGGCTGCTTGAAGGTTCGCTCAAGCCATTTGGCGGCGGTCTGGGCGATTTCCGGGTACAGCACCACGTTGAAGTCGGCTTCACCCAGGCGGGCGATATCGGCCGGAGTGGAACCCATGGGGGCGGTCACGTGAACGTCAATGCCCAGGCTGTCCAGTAGCTGGGTGATTTCCTGGATGTCGTCCCGGTGGCGAAAGCCCAGGGCCGTGGGGCCCAGCAGGTTGCACCGGGGGCGACGGGAAGCGGCCTCATCTGCGGGGCGGGCTTCAGCATTGCCAGCCAGTGAGCGCACCAGCTGATAAAAGGTTTCGGAGGCGCCCCAGTTTTCCTTGCGTGAATAGGAGGGCAGTTCCAGGGGGATGGCCGGCACCGGCAGGCCGAGAGTCTGGGACAGACCGCCCGGGTCGTCCTGGATGAGTTCGGCCGTGCAGGACGAGCCCACCAGCAAGGCCTGAGGCTTGAAGCGCTCGTAGGCCTCAATGGCAGTGTGGCGAAACAGCTCCGCCGTATCCTGACCCAGATCGCGAGCCTGGAATGTGGTGTAGGTCACGGGGGGGCGCTGATTGCGCCGCTCGATCATGGTGAATAGCAGGTCCGCATAGGTATCCCCCTGGGGGGCATGCAGGACATAGTGCAGACGTTCCATGCCGGTGGCCACACGCATGGCGCCCACGTGGGGTGGCCCTTCATAGGTCCATACCGTCAGTTGCACGAAATCAGACCCTCAATTTGGCTCGGCGCATCAGCGGCCGGGCAAACAGTTCAGCAAGATCGGCCGCCTGATCGTAGCCCTGAATCGGGGTGAAGACCAGTTCGATCGACCACTTGGTTGTCATGCCTTCTGCCTCCAGCGGATTCGCCAGGCCCAGGCCGCAGACCACGACGTCCGGGTGTGCCTCGCGGCAGCGGTCCAGCTGCTTGTCCAGGTGCTGTCCTTCGCTCAGGCAGGTGTCCTTTGGCAGCATGGCCAGCTCCTCGGCCAGGTGCTGGCGATGCAGGTAGGGCGTGCCCACCTCCACCAGTTCCATGCCCGCTTCACGGTGCAGGAAGCGAGCCAGGGGGATTTCCAGCTGGGAGTCCGGGAACAGGAAGATGCGCTTGCCCTTGAGCTCCTCGGCAATATGAGACAGACCGCGCCGTGCCCGCTCAATACCTGGTGCGGTGACTTTATCGAATAGCGCCGGATCCACACCGAAGGCATCGGCTGCGGCCCGCAACCACCCGGTCGTGCCTTCCACCCCAAGCGGGAACGGGGCTGACAGGCGTGTGGCACCCAGCCCCTCCAGGGCGCGCGCCGCCTCATTGAGGAAGGGCTGGGCCAGGATATAACGTGTGTTCGGCCCCACCGCCGGCAATTGATCGGAACGCCGGGCCGGCAGGTAGCGCACGTCATGGATGCCCATCTCCGCGAACAAGCGGGTGAACTGATCCTCGACGATATCCGCCAGCGAACCCACCACCAGCAAGGAGGCGGGATCGGCGTCGGTCTCCCGGGGGAGTTCCGGCACCAGGGCGGCGAGGCAGGTGTCCTCGCCCTGGGTGAAAGTGGTCTCGATGCCGCTGCCGGTGTAGTTGAGTACCCGTACCTGGGGCATGTGCTGCTGGGACAGGCGGGAGGCGGCCCTTTCAAGATCCAGCTTGATGACTTCGGAAGGGCAGGAACCCACCAGGAACAGCATGCGGATATCCGGGCGACGCTCCAGCAGCCGCGCCACGACGCGGTCCAACTCCTCGTTGGCATCCGCCAGCCCGGCCAGGTCGCGCTCTTCGATCAGCGCCGTGCCGAAGCGGGGTTCGGCAAAGATCATGACGCCGGCCGCCGATTGCATCAGGTGGGCACAGGTGCGCGAACCCACCACAAGGAAAAAGGCATCCTGAATCTTGCGATGCAGCCAGATGATGCTGGTCAGACCGCAGAAAACCGCATGCGGGCCGCGCTCGCGGATGATGTTGAAGTCCACCGTCTTCTCAGGACCGGCGCTGCTGGAAGGTTGCACTGGAACGGTCATTTGGAAGATTCCCCGCCGGAAGCAGCGGCTTGTGCCCGTTTCGCCTCGGCTTCGCCCAGGCGCGCAGCACGCAGCTTGATCAGGAACTGGGCGGCATTCACCACATACACGGCATAGGCCACCAGTGCCAGATACATCTGCTGCTCCACGGTCAGGAAGCTCCAGAACAGGGATGCCATGTAGATTGTGTGCAGGGCAATCACCATCATGCTGACCATGTCTTCCCAGAAGAAGGCCTTAGCGAACAGGTAATGGCCGAACACCACCTTCTCCCAGATGGCACCGGTCACCATGATGGTGTAAAGGATGAGGGTTTTGATGACGATGGAGGCGTGCGCCAGCCAGAGACCTTCTCCGGTCATCAGGTAACGCAATACCAGCCAGGTACTGACGATGAAGACCAGGAACTGCAACGGTGCCAGTATGCCTTGCACGAGGGTCCACGGGGTTTCATCCCGCCGCCGACGCTCCTCGGGGGTGTACAGGGGGCGGGTCTTGCGATCCCCGGCTCCGGCGTGCTGCATCGGGTATTTCTCCAGTCAACTCAACGTGGTGCGCTGAGTTTGTACAAGCCCCCCGGCTTTGTCAATCAAGCTGGACGTAAGGATTGGTTGACAATCCCGGGTGTCGTAACCATGATTTTCGTAGGTGAAAACGTTCGCAGGCCTGCTAAACTGCCTCCGTTGATGATGTCCGGACCGGTGGTTGGGTTTTCCGGGCAAATGGGAGGCCGCGTCGTTCCGGGCGGTCCGCTTTCAGCCTTTGGGGGAGATGTATGGTCACTGCGAGACGTCAGCTTGGTCGCGAGGGTGGGGAGTCCTCGCCGAACCCGAGACGGGAGGCCGACCGAAGTGCTGCGACTCGGCGTGATGCAGGAGCGGATGGGGCCTCTCGGTCGGCGGTGCCAGGCACCCACGGAATGTGTCCAGAGTCCATGCGCAAGGAACTCTCCCATGTGATCGAAGGCGAGATCATTCCGCGCCTGATGATGGCGCATCGCTCGGACGAGAGGACCCCGGCAGGCAGCACAACCCAGGACGCCCCCTCGGAAGGCGGCCATACCGGGGCAGTGCCCATTGGCGCACCGGTGGTGGAAGAGTTTTCGCGGATGGTGATCGAGCACGATGCCGCCGCAGCGCTGGCTTATGTGGAAACCCTGAGGACACAGGGTACGGCGCTTGAAAGTGTGTTCGTGCACCTGCTGGCCCCCACCGCGAAGCGGTTGGGCGAGTTGTGGGAAGAGGATCAGGCCGATTTCACCGAAGTGACGGTGGGGCTCTGTCGCCTGCAGCACGTTCTCCGGGAGTTGGGAGGGGCGTTTGAAGGGGAATTGGCCCTGCAGCAATCGGGTGGCAAGCGCATTCTCATGTCTCCCATTCCCGGGGAGCAACATACCTTCGGCCTGATGATGATTTCCGAATTCTTCCGTCGGGAGGGCTGGGACGTGACGTGCGACCCATCCCTGTCCACGCGGGACCTGAACCATCTGGTGCGCCAGGAATGGTTTGACGTGGTGGCTCTTTCGGTGAGCTGTCAGACCTTGCTCGATAAGGTCACCGCCACCGTGCGCGGGGTGCGGCGCGTTTCCCGCAATGCCTCCGTGGGGGTCATCGTGGGGGGGCGCCTCTTTACCGAGAACCCGCAACTGGTTTCAGTGGTCGGTGCAGATGAAACGGCCGCCGATGGTGCCTCCGCAGTGCGCCGGGCAGAAGCCATGCTGGCGCGACGCGCTGGGTGTTTCTCGCAAGGCCTCGGCCCGATGTGATGTTTTCAACCAGGATTTGAAACCGATAAGCGTGGAGCTCGTGAAGCCGTTCAAAGCCCCAAAGCAGGTGCTCGGGGATCTGGAGCCCGACGAAGTCGCCTCCCTGGTGGCTACGGCGGCCGATGTGTCCTTGGTGCTCGACGAGACGGGGATCATCCGGGATTTGGCCCTGGGAAGTGACGACCTCACCATGGAGGGGTATGGGCAGTGGGTGGGCAAGCCATGGGTGGATACGGTCACTGTGGAGAGTCGGGGCAAGATCGAGGCCTTGCTTCGTGATGCCTCCTCGCCGGCCAATGTGCGCTGGCGCCAGGTCAATCATCCCTCCAGCCGTGGCCACGACGTACCGGTCATGTACTCTGCCATTCAGGTGGGGGAGGGCGGGCGCGTGGTGGCCATGGGGCGGGATCTGCGAGGCGTGGCGGCGCTGCAACGCCGCCTCGTGGAGGCGCAACAGTCCATGGAGCGGGAGTATGCGCGCCTGCGCCACGCCGAAACCCGCTATCGCCTTCTGTTTCAGGTGTCTTCCGAGGCCGTGCTGATCATGGATGCGGCCACCCACAAGGTGGTGGAAGCGAATCCTGCGGCGGGGGAGCTCCTGGGGGATTCGCCCCATAAACTGGTCGGACGGGTCTTTCCGGAAGGTTTCGACCTGGAAAATACGCAGATGGTTCAGGACATGCTGGCAACCGTGCGTGCCACCGGCCGGGCTGAGGATATCCTGGTCCACTCGTTGGGTGCCGAGCGGGAATTCATCATCTCTTCCTCCTTGTTCCGTCAGGATAACGCCTCGCATTTCCTTGTACGCCTCCGGTGTCCTCGTTCCGAGGCCCTGGCCTCCGTGGGGCCACAGAGTGCCTCCCGCGTGCTCCAGATGGTGGAGCGGGCGCCGGATGGCTTCGTTGTCACCGATATGAGCGGCCGTATTCACAGTGCCAACCCGGCCTTCCTCGAAATGGCGCAACTACCCACCGAGGAGCAGGCCCGTGGGGAGTCCCTGGGTCGCTGGCTCGGGAGGCCAGGCGTGGACCTGGGGGTGCTCATTGGCAACCTGCGTGAGCACGGTGCAGTGAGATTGTTTGCCACGGCCCTGCGCGGTGAATACGGGTCTGCCTCCGAGGTGGAGATCTCCGCGGTGGCCGTGCTCGGCCTGGATGAGCCCTGTCTGGGCTTTACCATTCGCAACGTGGGCGCGCGCCTGGCTCGCGAGACCATGGTGAATCGGGATGGGCCGCGCTCCGTGGAACAGCTCACCGAGCTGGTGGGCCGGGTACCTCTCAAGGACCTGGTGCGCGAGAGCACCGACATGATCGAGCGCTTGTGCATTGAGGCAGCCCTGGAACTGACCAACGACAATCGGGCCTCGGCGGCGGAGATGCTGGGGCTGAGCCGGCAGAGTTTCTACGTGAAATTGCGCCGGTACGGGCTGGGTCACCTGGCTCACGAGAACGAAGAAAAGCTCTGAAACTTGACCTCCGTCAAGACGCCTTGCGACGCCCTTTCATTGGTGTCTATCTGACATTATCTATGGTGCTTCCTCGGGGTGTAAATGGTGCTTGACGAAAGGGGGGGGCGCGTATAATTTACCCGCCATGTCGCTCCCTCAGCCCCGTGCCATTCTCGAAGTCACTCACCCGGTCACCTGGTTTCCGCCCATGTGGGCCTACGCCTGCGGCGTGGTCTCCGCCGGCGTGGCGCTGGGAGAACGGTGGGTCCTGATCATCGTCGGTGTCATGCTGGCCGGCCCGCTGATCTGCGGTACGAGCCAGGTGGTGAACGACTGGTTCGATCGTCACGTGGATGCCATCAACGAGCCCCACCGACCGATCCCCTCAGGACGTATCCCGGGTCAATGGGGGCTTTGGCTGGCCATCATCTGGACGCTGGCCTCGCTGGCTCTGGCGACCGTGCTGGGTGTGTGGGGCTTCCTGGCTGCCGTCTTCGGCCTGATCCTGGCCTGGGCCTACAGCGCCCCGCCGACCCGACTCAAGCGTAATGGCTGGTGGGGTAATTCCGCCGTGGCCATATGCTACGAAGGTGTTCCCTGGTTCACGGGTGTCGTGGTCATGGCGGGCGTCTTCCCCGACTGGCGCATCATTGCCGTGGCTCTCCTTTACAGCATCGGCGCCCATGGCATCATGACCCTCAACGACTTCAAATCAGTGGAAGGCGATCGGCAGATGGGCCTGGGCTCGTTGCCGGTCAAGCTGGGCGTGGATCGCGCCGCCAAGCTGGCCTGCTGGGTGATGGCCATTCCTCAATTGTTCGTGGTTGCCTTGCTGCTGCTCTGGGGGGCTCCCATCTACGCCGCTGCCGTGGCCGCGTTGCTGGTGGTTCAGATCGGCCTGATGGTGCGCCTGCTCAAGCGGCCCAAGGAACTGGCTCCGTGGTATAACGCCACGGGGATCACGCTCTACGTCAGTGGCATGATGGTGACCGCCTTCGCCCTGGGCAGCATGGACCTGATGGCGTCGTGAGGGCCGATTGGGCAGGCGAACGGAGCTTGATTCAGGCGCCGTTCCCGGTCCCCGCCGCCTATCTGCAGGCGGCGCGCCCCGCTTCAGCGAGGGCCATGCCCGTCTCCCGTGACGACCGTTCGTCCATCAGGGCCCCGCAACCGGGCTCGGTGCATGCCCCACATGTCCTTGATCATCTTTCCTTGATCCCGTCCCTGATACCCTTTCGCGCGGGTAACAGAGACCGTGCGGGTGACCGGAAAGGCGGCACCCTCAGGTACAGTCTCCATCGTGGCGCTCCCCGGGGCGCGCTCTTCCCTGCGGCGACCCTGGGCGTCGTGGCAACCGGAACAGGTGAATGTAATGGCTGAAACACAGACCTTTGATATTGTTGTCGTGGGCGGTGGCCCTGCGGGGGCGACCGCGGCCAACGATCAGGCCCGCGCGGGCCGCAAGGTATTGCTGCTGGATCGTGGTGGGCGTATCAAGCCCTGTGGCGGGGCCATCCCGCCGGTAACCATGACCGAGTTCGATCTCCCCGAGTCGGTGCTGGTGGCCAAGATCCGCTGCGCCCGCATGTTCTCGCCCAAGGACCGCAAGGTGGACATGCCCATCCAGGGAGGTTACGTGGGCATGGTGGATCGCAAGACTTTCGACGAGTGGCTGCGCAAGCGTGCCGCCGAAGGTGGCGCCGAGCGACGCACCGGCACCTATGAGCGGATCGATCGTGACAGCGATGGCACGGCCATCGTCCGGTACAAGGATGAGTCGGGCGAAGAGGTGGGTGTGCGCGCCCGGGCGGTGATCGGCGCCGATGGCGCACGCTCCACGGTGGCCCGCCAGGAGGTTCCCGGTGCCGACAAGATCCCCCATGTGGCTGCTTATCACGAGATCATCAGCCGTCCCACCGCCAACGACGCGGAATTTGATCCTGAGCGTTGTGATGTGTATTACCAGGGCAAGCTGTCACCGGACTTCTATGCCTGGGTGTTCCCCCACGGCGACACGGTGAGCGTCGGCGTGGGCTCGGCCCACAAGGGCTTTTCCCTCAAGGGGGCTGTGGCGGATCTGCGCAAGGCTTCGGGCATGGAGGATTGCGAGACCCTGCGTCGTGAGGGCGCGCCAATTCCCTTGTACCCCATGAAGTGCTGGGACAATGGCAAGGACGTGCTGCTGGCAGGTGATGCCGCCGGTGTGGTGGCACCCGCCTCCGGTGAGGGCATCTACTATGCCATGCTCGGCGGGCGTCTGGCTGGCGAGGCGGTGGCGTCCTTCCTGGACTCCGGCAACCCGGCCATGCTCAAGCAGGCACGCAAGCGCTTCATGAAGGCCCACGGGCAGGTGTTCTGGATCCTGGGAATCATGCAGCGCTTCTGGTATAGCAGTGACAAGCGCCGCGAACGGTTTGTGGCCATCTGTCAGGACAAGGACGTACAGGAACTCACCTGGCAGGCCTATATGTACAAGAAGCTGGTCAAGGCCAAGCCTCTTGCCCACATCCGCATCTTCTTCAAGGACATGGGGCATCTGCTCGGGTTGTCCCGGGTGTGATCCGGCCTTGAGGCGCGCATGTCGGAACTCTTCGCCAACGGTCGCATTGTTGATTTCATCCTGCTGGCGATGCTGCTGGAGGGGGCCTTGCTCCTCTGGTGGCATCGTCGCACGGGGCGCGGACTTCCTGCGGATGTGATTGTGACCACGCTGCTGGCCGGGGGCTTTCTGTTGCTGGCGTTGCGTGCGGCCCTGACCGGTGCCGACTGGCCCTGGATATCCTTGTGGTTATCTGCAGGTCTGCTGGCCCATCTGGCTGACCTCTGGCGCAGGCTACGGTGATGCATGGGGTTTGAAGCGCACGAACCCGCTGGCGACGATTGCCGGGATCCCGAATCCAAGGGGCGCCATCTGGACGTATGCCTCTCGGGACCGGTGGGCTATCGCAAGTCCACTGGACTTGAGTGCTATGACCTGCTCAACCAGGCCTTGCCCGAATTGTGCCTGGACGAGATTGACCTGTCCGTCTCGCTGGCCGGTCGCATCCTGCGGGCCCCCCTGATGATTGCCCCCATGACGGGGGGCGATGCGCGTACCCATGAACTCAACCGCATCCTGGTAGCAGCGGCTCAGCGTTGGGGGGTGCCCATGGGGGTGGGCAGTCAGCGGGTGGCCATCGAGGATCCGTCCCGTGCTCGCTATTTCCAGCTTCGGGAGGAAGCCCCGGATGCGGTGCTTTTCGCCAATATTGGCGGGGCACAACTGGTCAAGGGCTGGGGGGTCGCCGAGGCCCGACGGGCTGTGGAGATGATCCGGGCCGATGCCCTGTTCGTGCATCTCAATCCCATGCAGGAGGCAGTGCAGGGGGGCGATCTGGATTTTCGCGGTCTGGCCGGCCGGCTGGCCCGGCTCTGTGAGGAACTGGCTGCTGATGGCGTCCCGGTGTTTGCCCGTGAGGTCTGTTTCGGGCTGAGCGAAGGCGCCGCCCGGGAGCTGCTGGCCTGTGGCGTGGCCGGCGTGGATTGCGCGGGTGCCGGCGGCACGTCGTGGGCCCGAGTGGAGGCCCTGTGTACCGATGGCGAGGGGGAGAGACACCTGGGCCAGGTCTTTGGTGAATGGGGGATTCCCACCGCCGAGAGTATCGTCAATGTCCGGCGGGTGGCGCCAGACCTCCCTCTGATCGCCTGCGGTGGCCTTCGAACCGGGCTGGACGTAGCCAAGGCTCTGGCCCTGGGGGCGGATGTAGCCGCCATGGCGAGACCGTTTCTGATCAAGGCCGCCCAAGGGCCCGAAGCACTGGACGCATTCATCGCGCAGGTGCTCAGGGAGTTGCGGGCGGCCATGTTTGCCAGCGGCGCCGGGGATGTGTCGGCCCTGCGCGGTACCCTGACTCCCCGCTGAACCAAGCCCTGTCCTCCTCTGTGCGAGTCCTGATGGCGGGAGCCGGCCTTGCCGGCGAATGGCGGTGTCCGCCGTAGCCGGGCTCTCGCGGCCAGGGTCGCTCCCACGGGGGGTTAGATCAGGGGGAACATCACCGTCAATGTCCACCCCAGGAAGGCAGCCAGGGCGAAGCCATCCGCCCAGGGCCGCTGAACCGGTCGGCTGACCAGCAGGGGCAGGGCCAGCATCACCGGCAGCAGGGGCAGGATGATCAACAGGAACATCATGCCATCCACGAGGGCGGCGGCAATACCTACCGTGACCATGGTGATCAGGGCCACACCCAGACCGACACCCAGTCCTCGCCAGCCGGCGCGTCCCTGCAGCGCGGTGGCAAACGCGATGGCCCAGGGCAGGATCAGCAGGGTCAGGATGGGCAGATAGGGCAGTCGATGCAGGGGCGGCCACCAGGCCAGCCAGAGCGCGGCCCCCATCACGCCAAAGCCCAGCACCAGCACACCCAGCATGATGGGACCCCACGCCAGGTCAGGCCATTCCGGCCGGGGTGGCCGGGTACCCAGCGCCAGCCAGATGCCCCCGGCCAGGGCCAGCCACAGGGCAAACTGGGGGCTGACCAGGATTCCGCCGATCCCGTCCAGATAGATGATCTCCCCAGTGCCGATGAGCAGCAGGGTGGCCAGCGCACCACTGATGGCGGCGCGTACCAGTGGGCGTCGGGTGCGCCCATGGGCCTGTGCCTGAGCCGTATCCAGGCGCAGCCGATCGTCATCCACCCAAAGCGGGGCCAGGGCACGCCAGAGGACGATGATGCCCACCAGGTTCAGCAACCACCAGAGCATGGGGCTGACCCTGGTGGCCGGCTGTGGGGAGATTTCCGATACCTGCGCCAGCCATTGAATGGAGGCTGCGTGCGCCTGGGGGCTGAACAGCACACCGATGTGTTCCACGCCGGGAACCACTTCAAGGGCCCGGGCAGTGCCTGTGGTGGGGTCCCCCCCTGGGCCACCCGCTTTTTCCAGCAGGTTCTGTGCTGCTTCCAGGAATGGTCCTTCCCAGGCCCCGGCCATCAGCAGCAGATTGGGTGGGCTGGACGGGGTGACCTCGCTCTGGCCTGGGGAGACTGCCACCACGGCCTGGATTGGCTGGACGGTGTCCATGGCCGCGTCGATCACCGCACCAGCACCCAGGGAGTGCCCCAGCAGGGACAGTCGCCTGGCATCCACTTCCGGCTGTTCGCCCAATAATGCCAGGGCCGACTGTACGTCACGCTGGAATTGCTCGGGGTCGTTCCACCAGTCCAGTGGTGCTCGGTTGCGCCCGTGCCCGCTCAGGTCGGGCAGGGCCACGACGAAGCCCGCGTCGGCGAGCGCCAGGCCCCAGCTGCGCATGAGCTGGGCGGAGCCCGCAAAACCATGGGCGACCACGACGCCGGGGGCATGGCTGGCATCGTTCGGCAGCAGCAAGGTGACGGGCACTCCATCGCGCTGCAGCTGGCGCTGCTCCACACCCTGTCCGGTATCGATGACCATGATCCAGGCCGTGATGATCACCGCGAGGGCGAGCAGGGCGGTGATGATCCTGAGAGCGGGACGGCTTGTGAGCATGGGTTGGATGTTCCTTGTGAGCGTGTGCCTGCTAAGCCCTGAGGCCCATTTCGTTATCCGTGGTCACGACGCCTGTCCGAGTCCCACCTGTGCCGGTAGCCAGTCCATGATGTCAACGGGGTGCTGGATGAAGCCATCAGCGCCCCAGGCGTCCGGGTTCTGGGTGGCATCGATATAGCCGTAGCGAGCTACCAGGGTGCGCATGCCCGCGGCCCGGCCCGCCTCGATATCCCGGTGAGCATCGCCGATATACAGACACTGCTCGGGCGTGCTCCCGGACTGCTCGCAGGCCAGCAGCATGGGCATGGGGTGGGGCTTGCGTTCGGCCGTCGTGTCGCCACTGATGACCGTGGCAGCGCGATCATACAGACCCATGGAGCGCAGCAGGGGGTCGGTCAGAAAGGCCGGCTTGTTGGTGACGATCCCCCAGTTCATGCCTCGGGATTCAATGGCTTCCAGGACCTCTTGCATGCCGGGGAAAAGTCGGCTTTCCCGATGGAGGTGGGCTGAGTAGATCTCCAGAAAGCGCTCACGCAGGCCATCGAATACCGCCCCGGCGGCTTCGGGGAACCCCAGGGTCACCAGGGCCGCACTGCCATGGGAAACATGATCCCGCACCTGCTCGAAGGGCAGGGGCGTGAGGCCCCGTTCCTGTTGCAGGCAGTGCAGGGCGTGGTGCAGGTCCGGCGCGGTGTCGGCCAGTGTGCCGTCCAGATCGAACAGGATGGTGCGCAAGGGTCACGCTTCCCGCACGGCGTGGGCCAGGTAGTTCACGTCCACGCCCGGACCCAGGCGATAGCTGCGGTTGAGCAAGTCGTAGTGCATGCCCGTGAGGTTGCGCATGGACAACCCGGCCTGCCGCATCCAGGCCTCCATTTCGGAGGGCCGGATGAATCGGGCATATTCATGGGTGCCCGGGGGCAGCATGCGCATCAGGTATTCAGCACCGAGGATGGCCATGGCAAACGACTTGGGCGTGCGATTCAGGGTGGCCACGCACAGATGACCACCCGGTTTGAGCAGACGCGCACAGGCATCGAGCACCGAGCCCGGATCGGGGACGTGTTCCAGCATCTCCATGCAGGTGACCACGTCGAACTGCCCCGGCATTTCCGCGGCCAGGGCCTCGGCGGAAGTCTGCCGGTAGTCCACTTCCAGACCGGATTCCAGCAGGTGCAGGCGGGCCACGCCCAGGGCGTTTTCACCCATGTCGATACCCATGACCCGGGCGCCACGGCGGGCCATGGCTTCCGACAGCAGGCCACCGCCGCAGCCCACGTCCAGCACCTTCTGGTCCTGCAGGCCACCGGTGCGTTCGTCGATATAGTCCAGCCTGAGCGGGTTGATCTCGTGCAAGGGGCGGCATTCGCCCTCAGGATCCCACCAGCGGTGGGCCATCTCGTCGAACTTGGCGATCTCGGCGGCGTCGACGTTCGTGTGTATCTCGGACATGGGAGTTGTCATCACGGGTCAGGTGGGCGGCTCAGTCGGCCTCCGCAATACGGGTTTGCCAACTGGATATCCGTTGGCGCAGCTGAGTGTCATCAATGGTGGTGAGTTGGCGATCCCGCAACAACGGGCGGCCTGCCACCCACGTATCGCTGACCTGGTGACGACCCACGGCATACACTAGATGGGAGACGGGGTCATACACGGGCTGACTTTCCAGTTCGCCCAGATTGACGGCGACCATGTCCGCGCTCTTGCCGGGGGTGAGGGATCCGATTTCATCGGCCAGGCCCAGGGCGCGAGCACCGTTGAGGGTGGCCATGCGCAGTGCGGTATGGGCAGGCAGTGCGGCGGCGTTGCCGCTGACGCCCTTGGCCAGCAGGGCGGCGGTGCGCATCTCGCCGAACATGTCCAGGTCGTTGTTGCTGGCTGTGCCGTCGGTGCCCAGGGCCACATTCACCCCCGCTTCCACCAGGGCCTGTACCGGGCAGAAACCGGAGGCCAGCTTCAGGTTGGATTCAGGGCAATGCACTACGTGGGTGCCGGCACCGGCCAGGTGCGCGATCTCGCCGCTTTCCAGCTGGGTCATGTGCACGGCCATGAGGTTGGGACCGGACAGCCCCAGTCGGGCCAGACGTTCCAGGGGGCGCACGCCAAAGCGGGCCTTGGATTCCTCCAGCTCGTGAGCCGTCTCATGCACGTGCATGTGCACGGGAATGTCCAGTTCTGCCGATAGGGTGGCCAGGCGCTTGAGGGGTTCATCGGCCACGGTGTATGGCGCATGCGGAGCAAAGCAGAACGACAGCAGGCTTTCGCCCTTGTGGCGGTCGAAGATGTCCAGCCCTTTCTCGATGTACTCGGATGCCTGCGACGCCCAGGCGCTGGGGAAGTCGATGACGATCAGGCCGATGGCGGCGCGGATGCCCACCTGGCCGCTGACCTGGGCGGTGGTCTCCGGGAAGAAATACATGTCGTTGAAGCAGGTGGTGCCACCGCGCAGCATCTCCGCTGCCGCCAGCAGGGTGCCGTCATGGACAAAGGCCTCACCCACGAAACGTCCCTCGGCGGGCCAGATATGGTTCTGCAGCCAGTCCATCAGCGGCAGATCATCGGCCAGGCCGCGCAGCAGGGTCATGGGAGAGTGGGTGTGGGCGTTCACCAGGCCGGGGATCAGGGCGTGCTGAGCCAGGCGACGATGGGTTTCACCGTGATAACGTGCTTCCGCCTCTGCGGTCGGTAGCAGGTCCAGGATGCGACCCTCGTGAACCACCAGGCTGTAGCCTTCCAGCACCGTCTCGTCCGGCTCCACTGGCACGATCCAGCGGGGGGTGATGATCTTGTCGACGCTTTGCATCCGCGCAAGATAACGATTACGCGGGGGTTGGACAAGTATTCAGCCCGCTGCAGAGCGGTGGGGTCGGGGTAGGGGGCTGTGGCACGGGGCGACATATCCTGGCAAAGTACCGGGCTTCCCACCGGCAACCCGACACGTCATGAGCACACACACGCACGACTCCATCCGCGCGGTCCAGTGGACCGGCACCCAACTCAGCCTGCTGGATCAGCGCCTGCTGCCCCATGAGAGTGTCTATCTGGAGATGGACACGGCGACCGCGGCGGCCGATGCCATCCGTGACATGGTGGTCCGCGGGGCGCCGGCCATCGGTGTAACCGCTGCTTATGCCGTGGTGCTGGCAGCTCGGCGTGCCTGGGCGGCTGATCAGCGTGGCTGGCGCGCCGGCATGGCGCCTGATCTCAAGGCCCTGGCCGATTCCCGCCCCACAGCAGTGAACCTGTTCTGGGCCCTGGCACGCATGGGGCAGGTGATGGAGGGGCTGCCCGATGATCAGGATCCGGAGCCCGCCCTGCTGGCGGAGGCCGAGCGCATTCATCAGGAGGATGTGGATGGCAATCGATACATGGGGGATCTGGGGGCGGCCCTGCTGCAGGATGGCCGGGATGTGCTCACCCATTGCAATACCGGGTCGCTGGCGACCGGTGGCTATGGGACGGCCCTGGGCGTTATTCGCAGCGCCTACGCCCAGGGCCGGGTCAAGCATGTGTATGCCGATGAGACCCGCCCCTGGTTACAGGGGGCGCGCCTGACTGCCTGGGAACTGGTGCAGGACGGAATTCCCGTGAGCCTTTTGTGCGAAGGGGCGGCCGCCAGTCTGATGCGCGAGGGTCGCGTAGGGTGGGTGATCGTCGGTTCTGATCGCATCGCTGCCAACGGTGATGCTGCCAACAAGATTGGCACCTATGGGCTGGCGGTGCTGGCCCGTCATCATGGGGTGAAGTTCATGGTGGCGGCACCCACCACCACCATCGACATGGAAGCGGCCACCGGGGCGGATATCCCCATCGAGCAGCGCGGCCAGGAAGAGGTGCTGGAACTGGCCGGGCGCCGCGTGGCCGCCCCCGGGGCGAATGCCTGGAATCCGGCCTTCGATGTGACCCCGGCAGAGTTGATTGACGCCATCGTCACGGAGCGTGGTGTGGTGGAGAATCCCGACGTGCAGAAGATGAAGGCGCTGTTCGCGGCTGACTGAGCCGAGCCGGCCCGGCAGAGGCCGCAACCGTTCGCGGGCCGGTCATCCCGGCCCGCATCACTGCTGCCCCCTTCGTCGATGTGGTATCATCCGGCGTTTGTTTCAGTCCTTCCATGTCAACTACAGCGCCCTGAGACTGAATGGTCGAATTCGCCAAAGAAATCCTGCCGGTCAACCTGGAAGACGAGATGCGTCAGTCCTATCTGGACTACGCCATGAGCGTCATCATCGGTCGAGCCCTGCCAGACGTGCGCGACGGGCTCAAGCCCGTGCACCGCCGGGTGCTCTTCGCCATGCGGGTGCTGGGCAACGACTGGAACAAGCCGTACAAGAAATCCGCCCGCGTGGTGGGTGACGTCATCGGTAAATACCATCCCCATGGTGATTCGGCCGTGTACGACACCATCGTGCGCATGGCTCAGTCCTTCTCCATGCGCTACATGCTGGTGGATGGACAGGGCAACTTCGGCTCGGTGGACGGTGACGCCCCGGCGGCCATGCGGTACACGGAAGTGCGCATGGCGAAGATTGCCCATGAGCTGCTGGCGGACATCGACAAGGAGACCGTGGATTTCGTCGATAACTACGACGGCTCCGAAACCGAGCCCTCCGTCTTCCCCACCCAGCTGCCCAACCTGCTGATCAATGGATCGGCGGGCATTGCCGTGGGCATGGCCACCAATATCCCGCCTCACAACCTCACCGAGGTGGTCAACGCCTGCGTGGCGCTGATCGACGATCCGGGCCTGGGTGTGGAAGGCCTGATGGAGCACATGCCGGGTCCGGACTTCCCCACCGCCGGCATCATCAACGGTGACCGGGGTATCCACGAGGCCTATCGCACCGGGCGGGGGCGCATCTATGTGCGGGCCCGCTCCCATGTGGAGACCGACGAATCCAACGGGCGCAACAGCATCGTGGTGACGGAGTTGCCCTACCAGGTGAACAAGGCGCGCCTTCTGGAGCGTATTGCCGAACTGGTCAAGGACAAGAAGCTGGAGGGCATCAGCGAGTTGCGGGACGAGTCCGACAAGGACGGCATGCGCATGGTGGTGGAGCTCAAGCGCGGGGAAGTCCCCGAGGTCGTGCTCAACAACCTCTACCTGCAAACCCAGATGCAGAATGTATTCGGCATCAACATGGTGGCCCTGGTGGACGGGCAACCCAGGTTGCTGGATCTCAAGCAGATTCTCGAGGCCTTTTTGCGCCACCGGCGCGAAGTGGTGACCCGCCGAACCATCTTTGAACTCCGCAAGGCCCGGGAGCGGGCCCACGTGCTGGAAGGCCTGGCCGTGGCCCTGGCGAACATTGACGAGATCATTGCCCTGATCAAGGCATCGGGCAGCCCGGCAGAGGCCAAGGAAGGGCTTCTGGGTCGTGTATGGGCCCCCGGTGTGGTGCAGGACATGCTGGATCGTGCCGGCGCCTGGGCCTCGCGACCGGAGGATCTGGCCAGCGACTTCGGGCTGCAGGAGGGCGGCTACCGGCTTTCCGAGGCCCAGGCCCAGGCCATCCTGGACCTGCGCCTGCACCGCCTGACCGGTCTTGAACAGGACAAGATCGTCAATGAATACCGGGAACTGCTGGGGCGCATCGAGGAGCTGCTGGAGATTCTGTCCAGCCCCGGGCGCCTGATGGAGGTCATCCGTGAGGAACTGGTCGCCATGCGCGAACAGTACGGCGATACGCGCCGCACCGAGATCCTCAGCAATCACGTGGATCTCACGCTGGCAGATCTGATCACCGAGGAAGATGTGGTGGTCACCCTCTCCCACGCCGGTTACGCCAAGTATCAGCCCCTGACCGCTTACCGGGCACAAAAGCGCGGCGGGCGTGGCAAGACGGCCACCACCTTCCGCGACGAGGACTTCATCGACCGTCTGGTGGTGGCCAATACCCACGACACCATTCTGTGCTTCTCCAGTCGCGGCAAGGCCTACTGGCTCAAGGTGTATGAGTTGCCCATGGGCAGTCGCGCCGCGCGCGGGCGGCCCATGGTGAACCTGCTGCCCCTGGAAGAGGGCGAGCGAATCAATGCCATCCTGCCGGTACGCGAGTACCGGGAGGATCTGTTTGTGTTCATGGCCACCAGCAGTGGCATTGTCAAGAAGACCCCCTTGGTGGACTTCTCCCGCCCCCGTTCGAACGGCATCATCGCCGTGGGCTTGCGCGAGGACGACTGGCTGGTGGATGTGAAGGTGACCGATGGGCATCAGGATGTGATGCTGCTCAGCTCCGCTGGCAAGGCAGTGCGGTTCAGCGAAGACACCGTGCGAGCCATGGGGCGCACCGCCAGCGGTGTGCGCGGCGTGCGTCTGGGGCCGGACCAGCAGGTGATTTCCCTGATCATCGTCGATCAGGGCAACATCCTGATCGCCACCGAGAATGGCTACGGCAAGCGCACATCACCCGAAGAATTCCCCTTGCATGGCCGCGGCGGCCAGGGTGTGATCGCCATCCAGACGGGAGGCCGCAACGGTGCGGTGGTAGGGGCTACCCTGGTGGGAGATGAGGATCAGGTGATGCTCATCACCAACGGCGGCACCCTCGTTCGCACCCCGATCGGGGATATCCCGGTGCTGGGGCGCAACACCCAGGGCGTGCGTCTGATACGCCTTGCCGATGACGAGAATCTGGTGGAACTGGCGCGCGTCGAGGGCCTCAATGGCGACGACAACGAGAGCGGTGATGGCAACGGCGATGAAGCCGACGACGGCGGGTCGCTGCCGGAAGACGCCTCCTGACCCGATTCGCCCCGTAATCAATCTGTCCGTGATCCAAACCAGGAGTGAAACATGACACGTGTCTATAACTTCAGCGCCGGCCCTGCCGTGCTCCCCGAACCGGTGCTGGAGCGCGCCCGCGCAGAGATGCTCGACTGGAATGGCACCGGCATGTCGGTGATGGAGATGAGTCACCGCGGCAAGGCCTTCGTGTCCATCGCTGCTCAGGCAGAGCAGGATCTGCGCGACCTGCTCAAGGTGCCGGACAACTACAAGGTCCTGTTCCTTCAGGGGGGCGCCTCGGGTCAGTTTGCTGCCGTGCCCATGAACCTGCTGCGCGGCAAGAAACAGGTGGATTACGTGAACACCGGGTCGTGGTCCAAGAAGGCCATCTCCGAGGCCAAAAAGTATGCAGACGTGAACGTGGTCGCCACCAGCGAGGCAGACAACTTCACTCACGTCCCCGCATTCGACTCCTGGCAGTGCAATGGCGAAGCCGCCTACCTGCACTACACCCCCAACGAGACCATCGGTGGTGTGGAGTTCCACTGGGTGCCCGAAACCGGTGACGTGCCCCTGGTGGCGGATATGTCTTCCAACATCCTCTCCCGCCCCATCGACGTCTCCAGATATGGTGTGATCTACGCTGGCGCCCAGAAAAACATCGGCCCTGCCGGTCTCACCCTGGTGATCGTGCGGGACGACCTGATCGGTAACCCCATGCCCGGTCTGCCCAGCATCCTGGACTACAGGATCCAGGCAGATGCGGACTCCATGTCCAATACCCCTCCCACCTATGGCTGGTACCTGGCCGGACTGGTCTTCCAGTGGCTCAAGGAACTGGGTGGTCTGGAAGCCATGGAACAGATCAATCGCCGCAAGGCCGAGAAGCTGTACACCGCCATCGATAACTCCGCCTTCTATCACAACCCGGTGGAGGTGTCCGCACGGTCACTGATGAATGTGCCCTTCACCCTGGCAGATGCCGAACTGGATGGGCTGTTCCTCAAGGAGGCCGAGCAGGCCGGGCTGACCACTCTCAAGGGTCACCGCTCCGTGGGTGGTATGCGGGCCAGCATCTACAACGCCATGCCGGAGGCGGGCGTGGATGCACTGGTGGAATTCATGGTGGACTTCGAACAGCGCAAGGCCTGACATGTACAAGATTCTCACGCTCAATAATATTTCCCCCAAGGGCCTGGACCAGTTCGGGCACGAGCACTATGAAGTGGCCTCGGAGATGTCTCAGCCGGATGCCATCATGGTGCGCTCAGCCAACATGCACGACATGGATATCCCCGGTAGCCTCAAGGCTGTGGGCCGTGCCGGTGCCGGTGTGAACAACATCCCCATCGATGCCATGAGCGAACGGGGCGTGGCCGTTTTCAATGCCCCGGGCGCCAATGCCAATGCCGTCAAGGAGATGGTGCTGGCAGGGATGCTGCTGGCAGCACGCAATATCCCCCAGGCCTGGGACTACGCGCGGCAACTGGAAGGGGATGATGCCAGTGTTCACAAGCAGGTGGAGGCGGGCAAGAAAAAATATGCCGGCTTCGAACTGCCCAGTCGCACCCTGGGTGTGGTGGGCCTGGGTGCCATCGGTGTGCAGGTGGCCAACGCCGCCCGCTTGCTGGGCATGCGGGTGGTGGGCTACGACCCCCACATGACCGTGAACCGGGCCTGGCAACTCAATGCCGGCGTGGAGCAGGCGGTGAGCGTGGATGACCTGCTCAACCGCTGCGACATGGTGACCTTCCACATACCCCTCAATGATCACACCCGTCACCTGATCAACAGTGACCGGCTGCACAACATGAAGCGTGGCTCGGTGGTGCTGAATTTCGCTCGGGACGAAATCGTTGACGAGCAGGCAGTGCTGGCGGCACTGGCCTCCGGGCAATTGCACGCCTATGTATGCGATTTCCCAAGCAATGGTCTCAAGGGGCAGGACAGGGTGATCGCACTGCCACATTTGGGCGCCTCCACCAGCGAGGCAGAGGAGAATTGCGCCATCATGGTGGGGGAGCAGCTGCGCGACTACCTTGAGAACGGCAACGTGCGCAATTCCGTGAACCTGCCCGAGGTCATTCTGCCGCGCGCGGGCAAGTCGCGCCTTGCGGTCATGAACCGCAACCGTCCGGACATGGTGGGGCAGATATCCCACGTGCTGGGACAGAGCAACATCAACATCGTGCACATGGTGAATGAATCCCGCAACGGCATTGCCTACAATCTGATCGACGTGGAGGATGAGATTGATGAAGAAGCGGCGCGGGGTATCGCAGGTATTGATGGCGTGTTGCGTGTGCGCGTCCTCTGACGGAGCCGAGACGGCGGGGCAGATTGATTGATGAGTGCCGGGGACGAGACAACGCTCGCTGATATCCGTCAGCGTATTGATTCGCTGGATGCGCAGATCATGGCACTGATCAGTGATCGTGCCGCCTGTGCCCAGGAAGTCGCCCGCATCAAGCGGGAGGCCGATGAGCAGGCGGAGTTCTATCGCCCGGAGCGCGAGGCCCAGGTGCTCCGACGTATCCATCAGTCGAACCCCGGCCCCCTGGATAGCGAGGAGATGACGCGGCTGTTCAGGGAAATCATGTCTGCCTGTCTGGCCCTTGAGCAGCAACTGTCGGTGGCCTTCCTGGGGCCGGAGGGCACCTTCACCCAGGCAGCGGCCCTGAAGCATTTTGGCCATTCCGTGAAGACGGTGGCCATGAGCGCCATCGACGAGGTGTTCCGGGAGGTGGAATCCGGCAGCGCCCACTATGGTGTGGTGCCGATAGAGAACTCCACCGAGGGCGTGGTGACCCACACCCTGGACCGCTTCATGCAGTCTCCGCTGAGTATTTGCGGTGAGGTGGAGCTGCGCATTCATCATCACCTGCTGTCCACCGAGAGGGACCTGGCTCAGGTGGAGCGGGTCTACTCCCATCAGCAGTCCCTGGCCCAGTGCCGGGAATGGCTGGATGCGCGCCTGAGCCATGTGGAGCGGGTCGCCGTGAGCAGCAACGCCGAGGCCGCACGCCGCTCCGCACGGGAACCGGGCACGGCGGCCATCGCCAGTGAGGCGGCAGCGGAGTTGTACGGCCTGGGGGTGCTCTCTGCCAATATCGAGGACTCCCCCGATAACACCACCCGTTTTCTGGTCATCGGGCCGCGCTCCAGCGGCCCTTCCGGCCATGACAAGACCACGCTGCTGCTGTCTGCGCGCAACCGTCCGGGCTCCCTGTTTGCTCTTTTGTCACCGTTTGCCAATCACGATGTCAGTCTGACCCGCATCGAATCCCGACCCTCCCAATGTGTGAACTGGGAGTATGTCTTCTTCATCGACATCGTCGGGCACGCCGCCGATCCTCCGGTGGCCGGGGCCCTGAAGGAATTGCGGGAGGCGGCAGAGTTGGTGAAGGTGCTTGGCTCTTATCCCAAGGCAGTGCTGTAGTTCTGGCCATCGATGGCCGGACCGCTCCCAGGGGACGGGGCGCCCATCGACACAAACAGGAGAGAGTATGAGTTGTGATTTCCAGGCCCTGGCCAACGCCGGGGTGCAGAAACTGATGCCCTACCAACCCGGCAAGCCGGTGGAAGAACTTGAGCGTGAGCTGGGTATCTCCGAGAGCATCAAGCTGGCCTCCAACGAGAACCCCCTCGGCCCCAGCCCCCGCGCCATCCAGGCCCTGGGAAGCCTGCTGGATCAGCTGGCGCAGTACCCTGATGGCAACGGTTTTGCGCTGCGTAACCGCCTGGCAGAAAAGCTCGGCGTGGAGGCTGAGTGCATCACCCTGGGTAATGGCTCCAACGATGTGCTGGAGCTCATCGCCCGCGCCTATCTGGCGCCTGGCCGCAGCGCGGTGTTTTCCGCCCACGCCTTTGCCGTTTACCCGCTGGCTGTGCAGGCCGTGGGCGCAGAGGCCCGGGTGGCCGCCGCTCATGCGCCAGACCATGCCATGCCCTGGGGGCATGATCTTGCTGCCATGGCGGACCAGGTGACTGCTACCACCCGGGTGATCTTCGTGGCCAATCCCAATAACCCCACAGGCACCTGGGTGGATGGTCAAAGCCTGCATGATTTCATCGCCGCCCAGCCGGCCGATACCCTGGTGGTGGTCGACGAGGCCTATTGCGAGTATGTGGAAGAACCGGATTACCCGGATGCCACGCGCTGGCTGGCCGAATTCCCCAACCTGATCGTGACCCGGACCTTCTCCAAGATCCACGGTCTTGCCGGGCTGCGCATTGGCTATGCCGTCTCTCACCCGCAGGTGGCAGACATCCTCAATCGGGTGCGCCAACCCTTCAATACCAATGCCCTGGCTCAGGCGGCGGCCCTGGAGGCCCTGGATGACGACGCCCACGTGAGACAGTCGGTACAGGTGAACCGCGAGGGCCTGCAGCAGCTCGGTCAGGCCTTCGACGAACGCGGTCTGGGTTACATCCCTTCCGTGGGTAATTTCATCTGTGTGGACGTGGGTGGCGAGGCCGAGCCGGTCTATCAGGCACTGCTTCACCAGGGGGTGATCGTCCGGCCTGTGGGCGGCTATGGCTTGCCCCGTCATCTGCGCGTCACTGTGGGGCGTGCCCATGAGAACCGGCGTTTCATCGACGCCCTGGACCAGGTGCTGAAGCGGTGATACGTCGTCTGACCATCTTTGGGGTGGGCCTCATCGGAGGCTCACTGTCCCTGGCCCTGCGGGCCGCGGGCACCTGCCAGGAAGTGGTGGGTTGCTCCCGCTCGGAAAGCCATCTGCGCGAGGCACAGGATCTCGGCGTCATCGACCGCTACACCCTGGACCCGGTGGAGGCCGTCAAGGGTGCGGATATGGTGGTGCTGGCCGTACCACTGGGGGCCATGCGAGGGGTTTGCGAGGCCATCCGCGGCCATCTGGAGCCGGATGCCTCCCTCACTGATGTGGGCAGTGCCAAGGCCAGCGTCGTCGAGGCTGTTCGTGAGGGGTTCGGCGAAATGCCGTTGGGGTTCGTTCCGGGGCACCCCATCGCCGGCACCGAGAAGAGCGGCGTAGCGGCTGCCTTTCCCACCCTGTTCCATGAGCGACGAGTGATCCTCACTCCCCTGGAGACCACGGATCTGGGTGCCCTGGCCCGGGTTCGGACCATGTGGGAAGAAGCCGGTGCGGTGGTTGAGACCATGTCGGTGGAACACCACGACGAGGTTCTGGCCGCCACCAGCCATCTGCCCCATCTGCTGGCCTTTGGCCTCGTGGACAGTCTGGCGCGCATGGGTGAGCGAGAGGAGATCTTTCGTTATGCCGCTGGCGGTTTTCGGGATTTCACCCGCATTGCATCCAGCGACCCGGTCATGTGGCGGGATGTCTGCCTGGCCAATCAGGAGGCCATCCTCAAGGTGATGGGTCGTTACCAGGAAGATCTGGGCATGATCACCCGGGCCATCGAAGCGGGTGATGGCGATTCCCTGCTGGAGATTTTCCAGCGTGCCAAGGGTGCTCGTGACCGTTTTTGCCCATGAGGGCGGCATCCAGCACCGTTTTTTGTTTTCAAGACCGAAGGCTACCTGATATGTCCGAGATGACCCGGCTGACCGCTGCCGAGGAGAGCATGCATGACTGACCCACAGGAGGTGATACTGCAGGTGGAGCCTGGCGGTCGGCTGCATGGCCAATGCCGGGTGCCCGGAGACAAGTCCATTTCCCATCGGGCCATCATGCTGGGTGCCCTGGCCGAAGGTGAAACCCGCATTACGGGATTTCTCGAAGGCGAGGATTGCCTGGCCACCCTGAAGGCTTTCCGTGCCATGGGCGTGGAAATCGATGGCCCTGAAAAGGGACAGGTGCATGTGCGGGGCGTGGGCCTGCATGGCCTCAAGGCGCCCGAGGGCGCCCTGGATGTCGGTAACTCGGGCACCTCCATGCGCTTGATGGCCGGGCTGCTCTCCGGCCAGGCCTTTGACTCCACCCTCACCGGCGATGCCTCCCTGACGCGTCGCCCCATGCGCCGGGTCACCGAGCCCCTGGCTCGCATGGGCGCACGCATCCGTACCAGCGATGATGGCACGCCGCCTCTTTGCATCGAGGGTGGTGCGCTGCTCCAGGGGATCGACTATCGCATGCCTATCGCCAGCGCCCAGGTGAAGTCCAGCCTGTTGCTGGCGGGGCTGTACGCGCAGGGGCAGACCTGCGTGACCGAACCGGCCCCCACCCGAGACCACACGGAGCGTATGCTGGCCGGCTTTGGCTACCGGGTGCAGCGTCATGATGGGTGTGTGTGCCTGCGCGGGGGAGGCCAGTTGCAGGGGGGCATCATTGATGTCCCGGCAGATATCTCCTCGGCAGCGTTCTTCCTGGTAGGGGCGAGCATTGCCCCGGATTGCGAGCTGCGCCTGGAGCACGTCGGCATGAACCCCACGCGCACAGGCATCATCGACATCCTCAAGCTCATGGGCGCCGATATTCAGGTGGAGAATCCGCGTGAGGTAGGGGGCGAGCCGGTGGCGGATCTGCTGGTGCGCTCGGCGCCACTGCGCGGTGTGCGCATCCCTCCTGAACTGGTGCCCCTGGCCATTGACGAATTCCCGGCGCTGTTCGTGGCAGCGGCCTGTGCCCAGGGCGAAACCGTGCTCACCGATGCCGAGGAATTGCGAGTGAAGGAGAGTGACCGGATCCAGGTGATGGCTGAAGGCCTGACCACGCTGGGCATTCGGGCTCGTCCCACGCCGGATGGGATCGTGATCGAAGGTGGGCAGTTCACCGGGGGAACCGTTGACAGTCACGGCGACCACCGGGTGGCCATGTCCTTTGCGATGGCCGCCCTGCGGGCCCAGACACCGATCCGGATACGCCACTGTGCCAATGTGAACACTTCCTTCCCCGGTTTTGTACAACTGGCGGGGCGCATGGGGCTCAATATTCAGCAGCAGGAGGGTGGGGCATGAGTGCGCCTGTCATCACCGTGGACGGGCCAAGTGGTTCGGGCAAGGGCACCATCAGTCGCCAGGTGGCCGAAAGGTTGGGGTGGGGTTTTCTTGATAGTGGTGCGCTGTATCGTCTGGTGGCCCTGGCTGCACTGCGCCGCGAACTGCCCCTGAATGATGCGGATGCCCTGTTCGATCTGGCCCGCAACCTGGATGTGCATTTTGAAACCGGGGGTGAAGAGGGTCCGCAGGTCTTTCTGGACGGCCAGCGCGTCGCCTCGGAACTGCGCACCGAGGCCTGTGGCGACGCTGCCTCCCAGGTGGCAGCCCTGCCGCCGGTTCGCGAGGCCCTGCTGGCCCGCCAACGGGACTTTCGCGTGGCCCCGGGATTGGTAGCCGATGGCCGCGACATGGGTACGGTTGTCTTCCCCGATGCACAGTTGAAGGTCTTTCTTACAGCCAGTCGTGAAGAGCGCGCCCAGAGGCGTTACAAGCAGTTGATGGAACAAGGACTTAGTGCTAACCTTCAGTCCCTTTTAGACGAGCTTGCCGAGCGTGACCGGCGTGACACCGAGCGGGCCGTGGCCCCGCTCAAACCGGCGGAGGATGCCGTTGAGGTGGACTCCACCCACATGAGCATCGACGCGGTGCTCGATGAGATATTCTCATTGGCGGCCAAGCGCGGCTTAAATACCGTCCCCGGCAGGTAAGCCAGGGATTCTTTTAAAAACAACCGGTTTGCAAACGGACTTATTGCAGGCCTTAATCAATGCAGGTTCAACTAACCCATGACAGAAAGTTTCGCGCAAATGCTCGAGGAGAGCATGGCCAGCACCCAGATGCGGCCCGGCTCCATCCTTCACGGCACCGTCATCGACATCCGCAACGACATGGTTGTGGTGAACGCCGGTCTGAAATCCGAAGGTGTGATTCCGATCGAGCAGTTCTATAACGACAAGGGAGAAGTCGAAATCCAGGTGGGTGACGAGGTTGAAGTCGCCCTGGAAACCCCCGAAGACGGCTTCGGCGAGACCCGCATGTCCCGCGAGAAGGCCAAGCGGGCCAAGGCCTGGGAACGCCTGGAAGAAGCCATGGAGAAGGACGAAACCATCTCCGGCATGATCAGCGGCAAGGTCAAGGGCGGCTTCACTGTCGAACTGGGCGATATCCGCGCATTCCTCCCCGGCTCCCTGGTGGATGTTCGCCCCGTGCGCGACACCGCCTACCTGGAAGGCAAGGAGCTGGAATTCAAGCTCATCAAGCTGGATCGCCGCCGCAACAACGTCGTGGTGTCCCGCCGTGCCGTGGTGGAAAAGGAATACAGTGCCGAGCGCGAGGCCCTGCTGCAGAACCTGCAGGAAGGCATGATGCTCACCGGTATCGTCAAGAACCTCACCGACTACGGTGCGTTCCTGGATCTGGGTGGTATCGACGGCCTGCTGCACATCACCGACATGGCCTGGAAGCGGGTCAAGCACCCCTCCGAGGTGGTCAATATCGGTGACGAGATCAACGTCAAGGTGCTCAAGTTTGATCGCGAGCGCAACCGTGTGTCCCTGGGCCTCAAGCAACTGGGTGAGGATCCGTGGGAGAACATCACTCGCCGCTACCCCGTCAGCACCCGCCTGTTCGGCAAGATCACCAACATCACCGACTACGGCTGCTTCGTGGAAGTGGAAGACGGCGTCGAGGGTCTGGTGCACGTCTCCGAAATGGATTGGACCAACAAGAACGTCAATCCCGCCAAGGTGGTGACCGTGGGCGAGGAAGTGGAAGTGATGATCCTCGATATCGACGAGGAGCGTCGCCGCATTTCCCTGGGCATGAAGCAGTGCCAGCCCAATCCGTGGGACGAATTCGCCGCCATGCACAACAAGGGCGAGAAGGTCACTGGTGTGATCAAGTCCATCACGGACTTCGGCATCTTTGTGGGCCTGGACGGCGGCATCGACGGTCTGGTTCACCTGTCCGATCTGTCCTGGAACATGCCTGGCGAAGAAGCCGTGCGCAACTTCCGCAAGGGCGAAGAGATCGACGCCGTGGTTCTGTCCGTGGACCCCGAGCGTGAGCGTATCTCCCTGGGCCTCAAGCAGCTGGACAAGGATCCCTTCTCCAACTTCGTGGCCGAGCACAGCAAGGGCAGCATCGTCAAGGGTGTGATCAAGGAAGTGGACGCCAAGGCAGCCATCATTGATCTGGGCGATGGCGTCGATGGCGTGCTGCGTGCTTCCGAACTGTCCCGGGATCGCGTTGAAGACGCCCGCACCATGTTGAATGTGGGTGAGCAGATTGATGCCAAGTTTGTCGGCGTGGACCGCAAGAACCGCACCGTGAGCCTGTCCATCAAGGCCAAGGAAACCGATGAAGAGCAGGAAATGATGCAGGACTACAGCAGCTCCTCGGTGGCCACCACCTCGCTGGGTGACATCCTCAAGGAACAGCTGGCCGGTAACGATTCGGATAAGAAGTAATCGGGAGGGCACCAAGCACGCTGGAGCCAGGGATGGCTCCATCGGGCCGCTGACTCCGCGCTCGAAGGCACCCGGCGAACCAGCCAGGGATTGTCATGGTGGTGTAACGTGCAACAGGGCAGAACGATGACGAAATCGGAACTCATCGATATACTAGCTCGCAAACAAAGCCATCTCGCGTACAAAGATGTCGAGCTGTCTGTGAAGACCATCCTCGAACAGATGAGCCAGGCCTTGGCGACTGGGGATCGCATCGAAATCCGTGGTTTCGGAAGTTTTTCCTTACACTTCCGCCCGCCACGGGTGGGGCGCAACCCGAAGACGGGCGAGACCGTGTCTCTTCCCGGGAAGTACGTGCCCCATTTCAAGCCTGGCAAGGAACTGCGGGAGCGGGTGAACGAGCCGGAAAAGCCTGACAAGGTGGCGATCCGCTGACGTGGCAACAACCAATGTCCACAATCGGGAATGCAGCCCATGAGTCGATTGATACTTATCTTGTTTGTTATCGTAGCCGTTGTGCTGGGAGCCAGCTTCACGGTCATCAACGCAGGGGACGTGGATGTCAACCTGTACCTGGAGACCTACCAGGTGCCCCTGTCCATCGTGGTGTTCGTGAGTCTGCTGCTGGGGGCCATCCTTGGGGGGTTGGCCACGTCCGGCATGGTGATGAGTCGGGGCCGTGAGGTGCGTCAGATGCGCAAGCGCTGCAAGCGTGCCGAAGACGAAATCGCCAGGCTGCGCCAGTTGCCCAGTAGCGGGAAGGTGTAAGCCTGCATGCTCGAACTCCTGTGGCTGCTGCTACCCGTAGCAGCAGCTTCGGGATGGCTCGCAGCGCGCCGTGCCCAACAGGGGTCCGAGGCCCCGGGTCGGGGCGCTGCCTTTTCGTCCGAGTACATCCAGGGCCTCAATTACCTGCTCAGTGAGCAGTCTGATCGTGCCCTGGAAGTCTTCATCGATATGGTGGAGGTGGATCCAGAGACGGTGGAGACCCACCTGATCCTGGGCAGCCTGTTCCGGCGAAGGGGCGAGGTGGACCGGGCCATCCGGATACACCAGAACCTCATGGAACGCCCCGGTCTTGAACCGGCCCAGCGGGCCAACGCCTTGATGGAACTGGGGCGTGACTACATGAAGGCCGGCGTACTGGACCAGGCAGAACATCTCTTCAAGGAACTGGTCGAGCTTGGCTACCTCCAGGCCGATGCTTACAAACGCCTCAGGTCCCTTTACGAACAGGAAAAGGACTGGTCGCAGGCCATCTGGGCCAGCGAGCAACTCTGCGAATTCTCCAGCGAACCCCAGAACCAACGCATCGCCCACTATCATTGCGAGTTGGGCGAAATGGCGCGTGGGCGGGGCGATCGCGAGGAAGCGGGGCGCTGCGCCCGCAGGGCGCTGAGCTTTGATCAGCATTGTGCCCGGGCCAGCATTCTCATGGGAGATCTGGCGCGGGAGGAGAATCATCCCCACTTGGCCATCGAGCACTACAGTCGGGTGATGCGTCAGGATGCGGGGTTCGTCACGCTGGTGCTGGAGCAGGCCCGGGAGGCATTCCAGACGCTGGGCGATACAGCGGGCTATGAGAATTTCCTGCAATCAGTGCGCGAGAATGATGCCTCGGTCAGTTCAGCCCTGGCGTTGGCACGACTGCTCCACGACAAGGGCCAGCGGGAGCCCCTGGACCAGTTGTTGACAGAAGAGATGGGGCGGGATCGGGTGCCTTTGCGGCTGGTGAAGGAATACCTTCTCATCATGTCTGCCCGCGGCGAAGCCGCTGATGTGGATGCGCTCGACAAGGTGGCCAGGGCTCTGGGCGCCTTCCTGAAAGAGCGCCCTCAATTTGGCTGTGTGCGTTGTGGCTTTCAGTCCCGTAATCATTTCTGGCATTGTCCAAGCTGCCATGCCTGGGGCAGTATCCGGCCCCTGGAACGGCCTCAGGTAGCCCGTCCGGAAACCTCCCTCACACCTCCGGCAGGTAGCTGAAGAGGCGGTGTGCACCCAAGCCTCCGTGCGTTGACCTCGCCTCTATCCATTTCATCCCTCACCCGAACTTCCGTTGCCCACATGCTGATCCAAAACTCTGAACCACGCATCATCATCGCCCTGGACTTTCCCGACGCCGATACGGCACTGTCGTTCGTGAAGTCCCTGGATCCTGCCCAATGTCGTCTCAAGGTGGGCTTCGAGTTGTTCGTGGCCGCTGGTCCGACGCTGATCGAAGCCTTGCAGACCCGCGGTTTCGAGGTCTTTCTGGATCTGAAATTCCATGATATCCCCAACACCGTCGCAGGCGCCTGCCGCACGGCCGCAGCCTTGGGTGTGTGGATGATCAACGTTCACGCCAGCGGTGGCCGACGCATGATGGAAGCGGCGCGGGAGGCGCTGGAAGGGGAGGGCAAGCGTCCTTTGCTGATCGCGGTGACCGTGCTCACCTCCATGGATGATGCGGAGCTGGAGACCTGTGGCATCGGGCGGGGTGTGGATGAGCAGGCCCGTTTCCTGGCTGGTTTAACCCAGGAAAGTGGCCTGGATGGAGTGGTGTGTTCGGCTCGGGAGGCCCCCGTTCTGCGACAGGAACTGGGTACCGAGTTCCTCAAGGTGACCCCGGGTATTCGCCCTCGCGGTAGTGAGGCGGGGGATCAAAAGCGCATCGTCACGCCCGCAGATGCCATCCGCGATGGGGCCACGCACCTGGTCATTGGCCGTCCCATCACCCGGGCGCAGGATCCGTCTGCCGTGCTTGCCGCCATCCATCAGGAGTTGTTGGGTCTGGAGACTTGAAGAACCCGCAGACTTGGGTAAGATAGCGGATGTGAGCCGCGGGATGGCAGGACAGACTGGCTCACGACACACCATGGATATGCCAAGGAGGCAATTGGTCATGAAGCATCTCTCCGTTTTGATCCTGTTTTTTCTTTGCACCTTCACCGCGGCTGGTTTGCAGGCCGGCGGCCCGGTGGATATCAACCGGGCGGACGCCCAGGCCCTTTCACAAGCCCTGCAGGGTGTGGGGCCTGCCAAGGCTCAGGCCATCGTGGAGTATCGCGAAGCGAATGGCCCGTTCCGGTCAGTCCACGAGCTGACACAGGTGGGGGGTATCGGCGTCCGGACTGTGGAAATCAATCTGGACGTCATTACGCTGGATCAGGATGTGGCAGCCAACCAATAGACGTCGGGAATATTGACCTGGCGACGAGGACCAAGGGGCAGCAGCGCTGCCCCTTGTCTTTTTGTGGGGCGGTCGCGCATGCTTCCACTACCACTCAACTGGACGCTGAAGACTCATTATGCACAAGAAGATTCGCAAGGCCGTCTTTCCCGTGGCAGGGATGGGAACGCGTTTCCTGCCGGCCACGAAGGCCAATCCCAAGGAAATGTTGCCGGTGGTGGATAAGCCGTTGATCCAGTACGCCGCCGAGGAGGCTGTGGCGGCCGGGATTGATGTTCTCGTGTTCGTCACGGGCCGTAACAAGCGCTCCATCCCTGACCACTTCGACAAGGCCTATGAACTGGAAACGGAGCTGGAAGAACGTGGCAAGGAGAAGATGCTGGAGATCGTGCGAAATATCCTGCCACCCCACGTGACGTGTGTGTATATCCGTCAGGCCGAGGCCCTGGGCCTGGGGCATGCGGTGGGCTGTGCCCGTCCCGTGGTGGGAGACGAGCCCTTTGCGGTGATCCTGGCCGATGACCTGATCGACGGCGAAGGAGGCGGTTCCGCCCTCAAGCAGATGGTGGACGTCTACGAGGAATATGGCTGCAGCATCCTGGGGGTGGAAGACGTGCCCAAGGACGAGACGCACAAATATGGTGTGGTCAGCCCCGAGCGCGTGACCGACAGGCTCTGGGATGTGAAGGGTATCGTGGAGAAGCCGGCCCCCGCCGACGCACCATCCAACATGGCAGTCGTGGGTCGTTACATCCTCACGCCCCGCATTTTTGACCTGATCGAAAACACCGGCAAGGGGGCCGGGGGGGAAATTCAATTGACGGACGCCATCTCCGATCTCTTGGGAGAGCAGCGTGTGTTGGCCCAGCGCTTCCAGGGGACCCGTTACGACTGTGGCAGCAAGCTGGGTTACCTGCAGGCCACAGTGGAATATGCCCTCAAGCACCCGGAACTGGCTGATGATTTCCGTGGTTATCTACAAAACGACGTGTGCAAGCGCATCCTGGGCTGATGATTCGATAGCTGGTCCGTGTCTCTTGTGCCATGGCGTTGTCCGCGGGCGGTCGTCGCCCGCGAGGCGGTGCACTGCCTCCCTGAGGACAGTCCCCGCAGGCTCCCACGGAATGACTTGAAGTGAAATGGAGCCAGTTCAGTCGTTTTCGGCGCCCCCGACAGCAGGACGGGGTTTCTCTGGGGCGGGCGGAAAACGAGAAGATGGAACGCGTGACGCGGGCCGTCAGGCGTGTGCGCGTCTCCCGTAATCTCCTGAAGCTTGTCTGGACCGCCGGGCCGGTCACCGGCCTGGGCCTCTACGGTGGCTACTACATCGGCTACGGACAAGCTCCGTCTCCCCAGCTTCTCACCTATTTCATCAGCTTTACCATCCTCTCGGGCCTGATCGGTCTGCTTGCCACGATTGTTTACGACAGCACCCACGGCATGTCCAAGGAGCAGGCCCGGGCGGATGTGCTGGAAACCATTGATATCCTCGGTGACCTCATTCTGGCTGTTCGTGATCTCTCCATGGAGGGTTTTGAAGTGGATGTTCGCCGCCGGGAGGCGGCTGTCCAGCTGCTGCAGCGCGTGGATCTGTCGCCGGATGGGGTGGCCTTTGCCTGCGAAGAGCTGATCGGAGACCCGGAATTGGGCCAGACACTGGCCCATATTGATCATCTTCGTCGGGCGGGCCTGTACAGCCGTATCCGGGATCTGCATCTGGAGCATGGGAAGCGTTTCGACAAGGCCCTTTCGGAGCTTCAGCCCGTGGCTCCCATCGCTGCCTCCATCCTGCGCGAGCGTTACATGGGTGGGGCGCCCAAACTGCAGCATGGTACGCCCAGGGACGAGTTCTTCGTGGAGCGCGTGATGGCAGCCATCGAACAGGACAATCCCCTGTTGATGACGGCGGCCGACGTGGAGGCCATGCTGGTATTGGCTTTCGAACTGATCAATGGTCGCGAGATTCCCCTGCTGCTGTTCAGTTACAGGGGAAAGTGGCGTCTGGCCGCAGCACTGGACCGGCTGGAGGAGCAGCGCAGTCGCTACCGCATAGCCCAGGCCGCGGGGGGCAACCGGATCCGTGCGCTGGCCTCCTGGCTGGTGGAGGCCGAGGCCCTACCCTACGAGGAGGTGCCGGAAGGATTGTCGACACCCGTGCTGGTGGAACGTGTGCTCCAGGCACTGGATGGCATGGCACGGGATCTTTCCGAACTGAGCGGGCGGGTCGGCGATCTTCCTGACGGCGTCACCTCGGGTGATATACGGCGCCAAGGCGATATCCTTGCCAATGCCGTACGGCTTTACCGCATGGCTCATGAGGCCTTCAAGGATATCGGTCGCGTGCACGCGGAGTTTCTCAAGGCAGCGGAGGATTGGGAGCGGTTCGTTTCTGCGTTTGGCGAGGAAACCGGTCAGTTGCGCCTGGGGCCAGGCAGCAAGGGCCTGCGGATTGTCGAGAAGGTGGTCAGCCTGGATGAGGATGCCCGGGAGGCTTTTTGCAGCCACATCGTCAATTACCTTCACGGTGAACATCTGGAGAAACGTGGTCGGCGCTTTTTCACGCGTCAGGACGGGCGTCGTCGTGCGCTGACCCTGGAGGGGGCCCGGCAATTGGCCGTGGAAGTGGCCCTGGCGCTGGAGCCGCATGTGCAACTGTCCCGGGCGGAGGTGCAGCGGGGTGTGGGTGCCACCAATGCCAGTTACCTGGGGGGGCTGGAGCCGGGGATGAGCGCTCAGGATAAGCGTGCCCTGGGCGAGGCGATGGCTCAGGACGTGGAACAGGATATGAGCCAGCCGGCAGAACGGCTGGCCCTGGTCCTGGTGAAGCACTACCGGGTGCAACTCACAGAGGATGCGTGTGAGTTTCTCAAGGAGACCTACGGGGCCAGAGAGCAGGTGTTGAGCATGATTTCCCAAAGTCAGGCCGAGGAGATGCCCCGAATGAACCTGCTGAGTCAGCGTCCCCCTGTGGTTCCCGTGCCCCGACGCAAGTGGTACCGGGCGCTGGCCCAGGCCCGCCGGGTCCTGCCGTGATCAGGGCTGGGGTGGGCGGCTCTTGGCCTGCTCTGGCATGTGTCGATTCAGGCGGGCCAGTGTGCTCTCCGGCAGCCCCCGGGTGAGGCGTCGCGCCGTGTGGTCATCCAGGCTGCGTAGCACAAGGATCTGCGACTTTTCCGCCAGTTGCAGGAAGTTCAGGCGTGCGGAGCCGAATTCACCGTGGCAACAGGCGCGATAAACGACCTTCGGGCTGACGGGGCGGCCAGCGGGGCTGGTGCCGGGTGTGTTGGGAAAATCCACCGACAGCATGGCGCGATTCAAAAGACGGGTGAGGTTATGGGCAATCCGGTTCATGGGCCTCTCCTGGCTGCCGGGGGCAGCACGGGTTGACGATGCATGGGGTACGTGACGGCCTTGTTGGCCGTGTGGGCATGCACGAGAGGACCTCGAAGAGCGGTCGAGAGGAAACACAGGCAGACACAAAACCCGAGGCGCGAACCTGAGCTCAAGTCACGCGTCTGGGTGAATGCCTGCGGGGATTTCAAGCTCCCTGACTGCGCCGACGGCGGCGACACATCAGGAAGCCCTGGAGCGGCAAGGGGTTACCGCGCGGAGGACTGACCCTGACGGACGTCGCGGCATGTCGGTCGCGGGCCAGCGAGGGCCTCGGCGCGCATGCATCTACAACAACTGTCCATCGTTGGAAAACGCCTCTGTTGCTAGACAAGTGCCGTGCGCACAAGGGCGCGACGACGCACACAGTTTACCGCGGGGTGCGCCCCATGTGAAGCCGGCAGGGTGGTCACCTCAGGAACGGGATAACAGCCCATCGCCCAGGCGAAAGCCGATCAGCCCCATGAGAACGATGGCGCTTACCAGTACCTCGGGACGGTCCCCCCGGTCCACCAGGGCGAAATGCCAGATGCCACCGGCCGCAGATAGATACCCCAGCCGATGCAGCCATTGCCATCGGCGGGGACCGAGTAATCCCTGGGCGCGCCGCACGGATGTGAGCACCAGTGGCACAAGCAGCAGCAGACTGATCAACCCCACCTGCAGGTGCAGCATGCGGGCGATCTCATCGACGATGAAGTCCCAGAACCAGGCCTGCTCCAGGCCGAGCCAGACCAACAGGTGCAGGCTCAGGTAGGTGAAGGCCCAAAGGCCCATCTGCCGGCGCACGGCCATGAATGCCGTCCACCCGGTCAGGCGAAACGCGGGCCCCAGGGCCAGGGTGGCCAGCAGCCAGTAGAGCCCCCAGCGACCCAGGTGATGCAGCAGGGTCTCCTCCGGGAACACCCCCAGATGATCCGTATGCCAGGCCCACGCCAGCCAGAACAGTGGTGTCAGCGCGGCGGCCAGTACGGCCAGGCGCGCCAGGGTGTGCCAGGGAAACGAGCGCGTGCGCTGTTGCTGCATCAGAAATTCTTCTCCAGATCCATGCCGGTGTACAGGGCGGCCACCTGTTCCTCGTAGCCGTTGAACATCAATGTACGCCGGCGCCCACGTTCGCCCAGGCGACGTTCCGTGGCCTGGTGCCAACGTGGATGGCGCACGTTCGGGTTCACGTTGGCGTAAAAGCCGTATTCCCTGGGTTGGCTGGCCTCCCAGGATCCTACCGGCTGATCCTCCACCAGGCGGATGGCGACGATGGATTTGATGCTCTTGAAGCCGTATTTCCAGGGGACCACCAGGCGCAGCGGCGCGCCATTCTGGTTCGGCAGAACCTCGCCATACATGCCCACCGCCAGCAGGGTGAGGGGATGCATGGCCTCGTCCAGACGCAGGCCCTCCCGATAGGGCCAGTCCAGGATGTCGCGACGCTGGCCCGGCATCTGCTCGGGGTCGTGCAGGGTCTCGAATTCCACAAAGCGGGCGCGGGAAGTGGGTTCAAAGCGCCGGAGGAGGTCCCCCAGGGGAAACCCCACCCAGGGGATGACCATGGACCAGGCCTCCACACAGCGTAGCCTGTAGATGCGCTCCTCCAGGTCATGGGGCTTGAGAATGTCCTCCAGGGTGTAGACACCTGGCCGGTCCACCTCGCCTTCGATACGCACCGACCAGGGATCGGTCCGCAACTGCTGGGCATGCCTCTTGGGGTCTTCCTTGCCGGTGCCGAACTCGAAGAAATTGTTGTAACTCGTGGCCGTCTCACGATCGGTGAGGGCTTCATCGGTGTTAAAACGCCCTGGTGCGACGTCGGATACCCGGTCGCGCCAGGCCAGGGCGCTGCCCGGGAACAAGCCGGGGAGAGCGGCGGCACCCAGCACGACCGCAGCCTGCTTCATGAAACGTCTGCGTTGGGCGTATAGCTCCCTGGGGGTGATCTCATGACTGGGTGGAACGGGATAGCGGTAACGGGTCATGCAGGCACCCCTCGCATTGTAATGGGTGGTTAGTTGATCAGGCTCATGGCTTTGACCATTACTGGACTGAATACGTTGAACAGCCCCGAGGTTCGTCGTAAAAAGGTATTTAGAATTAGTCTAATTCAATGAGACGCAACAGGTGAAGTAAAAGGAGATCATGATGAAAACATGGGCACGTACGATGGCTGGCGTTCTTCCAGCAGCGCTATTGATGGGGGCTGCGACCCTGCAGACGGCCACTGCACAGGATTTTGAAAGCTACAGGGACTATTTTGAACCACTGCCGGCGTTGCCGCCCATCCCGGCCAACAACTCCCTGACCCCTGAGAAGATCGAATTGGGCAAGATGCTGTTCTTCGAGCCACGCATCTCCGCCAGTGGCGTGATCAGCTGCGCCTCCTGCCACAACCCCGCCCTGGGCTGGGCAGACCGCATCCCCCTGGCCGTGGGGCATGAAGGGCAGGTGGGTGAACGCAACACTCCCACGGTGCTGAACTCCGGCTTCCTGGAGGCTCAGTTCTGGGACGGTCGCGAGCCCGACCTGGAAGGGCAGGCCCTGGGGCCCATCGAGGCGGACGTGGAAATGGCCATGGACCTGGGCGATGCCCTGAAGGAGCTGGCGAAGTTCGATGAGTATGTGGAACGCTTTGCCGAGGCCTTCCCGGAAAAGGACGAGCCCCTGGAGGCCGACAGCGTGGCCCAGGCCCTGGCCAGCTTCCAGCGCACCCTGAACACGCCCAACTCACCCTTCGATCGCTACCTGCGAGGCGACAACCAGGCCATGAGCGAACAGCAGAAGCGGGGCATGGTGGCCTTCGTGAACAGTGGCTGCATCGCCTGTCACCGGGGGCCCAACATGACCGACAGCCGCTTTCACCGCTTCGAGTTGCCGGGCTCCACGGATGAGGGACGTTACGTGATCACCGGCGAGGAACGGGATAGGTTTGCCTTCCGTACCCCCACCCTGCGAAACGTGGCGGTCACCTATCCCTACTTCAACAACGGCAGTGTGGATAATCTGCACGATGCCGTGCAGTTGATGGGTGAGCAGATGCTGGGCCGCAAGCTGGAAGAGGATGCAGTGGACGACATCGTGGCCTTCCTGCATGCCATGACTGGCGAGATGCCGCAGGTGACCTTCCCGGCGCTGCCGTGATCATCCTCTGATCGTCGGCCCCCTCGTGGTGCCCGGCATGGTCCGGGCGCCACGACTTTCGGGCATGTCAATGACCGGGGTTCGGGAAAAAACCACACTGCCCGACTATTCTCGGTGGAGAGACAGATCACCCGGGTCACGGCCCGGCGTGAACCGGGAGGGCACCATGCGTCGGATCTTCACCCTGGTCACCATGTTACTCGTGGCGACGGCCACGGTTTCCGCCTCGTCCGAGGAGGCATCATCCCTGGGTGAGGGGAATGCTGCCTTCAGGCATCTACCTCAGTACGAGTCCTATCTGAAAAACAACGATGACACGGTCATGACCGAGTTCGGTGGGTCGGTGCCCCATCGCAAGCATGACGACTTCAACCCCCTGCCCATCGGCTACAAGCACGCCCAGCCCTATCTCAAGAATCTCTGGCTGGGCTATCCCTTCATGTATCACTACGACCGGGCCCGGGGACACACCTTTGCCCTGACCGACGTGACCAAGACGGACCGGGTGAACCGGTTCAGCGAGCATGCCGGCCTGCCGGCCACCTGCTGGAACTGCAAGACCAACACCATGCCGCAGTTGCTGGAACGCCACGGCGATGATTTCTGGTCGCAAAATTTTCATGACTTTCGGGAAATGCACGATCCCGTACACCACACCGTGGGCTGCACCAACTGCCATGACCCCGCCGACCGGATGCGTCTGACCCTCACCAGTGTGCCCCTCAAGGAGGCCCTGGCGCGTCAGGGCCGCGATTGGCGCGAGGCATCCCGGGACGAGATGCGTTCCCTGGTGTGTGCGCAGTGCCACGTGGAGTATTACTTCGAGACCGGCGAGCACGGCGTGGCGGCCAAGCCGCACCTGCCCTGGGACAAGGGCATGAACCCGGAGGACATCTACCGCTTCAAGGCCGATGGCGACCCCGAGCGGGATGGCTTCAAGGGGCAGTTCGTGGACTGGACCCATGCGGTCTCGAAAACGCCCATGATCAAGGCCCAGCATCCCGAATACGAGATGTTCCACGACAGCGTTCATGCCCAGGCCGGCGTCAGTTGCGCCGACTGCCACATGCCCCGGGTGCGCATGGGGCCGGTCACCATCACCTCCCATCACTGGACTTCGCCGCTGAAGACCGAGGACATGATTCGCACCGCCTGCGCCGGCTGCCATGATGATCTCAGCCCGGCCCAGTTGCGCGAACGCACGGAGTACAATCAGGCCCGGGTCTGGCGGCAGTTGAACATCGCGCAGGAGAAGTCGGTGCGCGCCCATGAGGCGGTCCGCATGGCCATGGAACACCCGGGGGTGGACGAGGCGGTGCTGGCGCAGGCCCGGGAAAAGGTGCGCAAAGGCCAGTGGTTCTGGGATTATGTCTCGGCCGAGAACAGTGCCGGGGCCCATAATCCGGTGAAGGCCCTGGATACCCTGGCGTCGTCCCAGCAGTACAGCGATGAGGCCGTGCAATTGGCGATTCGCGCCACGGGCCATGCCATTGCCGCCGATCTGGATGCACCCATCGCGGAACAGGTGCCGCCCATCCGCGAGCATAGCCGCAAGTTGCAGCAGGATGAGGCACATCTGGCGTCCCACCCCTGGCTGGAATACTTGCCGTTGCTGCCCAAGGCAGAAAAGGTGTGGGATGGCACCGAGCGGGTGGGCCGTGGGGAAGGCAAGGAGGGCAGTGGGGATGCAGCCGCCGACTACCCCTGAGGCTGACCGGGGAACTGAAAGTCATATCCCGGGGCGCAGGCCAACCGGGTCCTGGAAGGGGAGGTGAACATGAGCAAGATCGGAGTTGCCACCATCCTGGTCCTCGTGCTGGTGCTCGTCGTGGGTGGCGGCGCGGGACACCAGGTGACCACCACGGATGCCTTCTGCAGCTCCTGTCATGCCTATGAGAAGGTGTCCTGGGATCAGGGGCAGCATCCCGAAGTGGGGTGCCTGGACTGCCACACCGGTGGTTTCATGCACGACAAGATTCAGGGCGCACGCAAGGTGTATCGGGTCTTCACCGGCCAGGTGGATCCTCATCACGACCCCTTGCCCAGCTACCCTGAGAAGACCCATGGCAATTGCGTGGCCTGTCATCTGAACGAGGCCGTGGTCGAATATCATCCCATCTTTGCGGCGCGTCATGAACGCTACATGGAGGCAGCCGAATTCTGCATGGCCTGCCATGAATCGGGGCACGTGCTCAGCGTGAGGGCACAGCGGGATCGCTGAGCGCACCGATGTGTCCGGACCCTCATCCCCACCCGTGATGGTACTGAAATGACCCGGGTTCCAGCCGATTCCGAGGCTCGTCTGCGCGAGCGCGAGGAACTCCTGGCTCAGTTCATCGAGCATGCGCCGGCCGCGCTGGCCATGTTCGACGAACGCATGTGCTATCTGGCCACCAGCCGACGCTGGCGGGAGACATATGGGCGCGGTGACCTCGAGCGCCCCGGGGCCTGCCATTACGACGTCTTCCCCGAGATCGGTGAACGGTGGCGGGAGGTCCATCGCAGGGGCCTCGCCGGCGAGGTGCTGCGGGCCGAGGAGGATCGTTTCGAGCGTGCCGATGGTGTGGTGCAGTGGTTGCGCTGGGAAGTGCGGCCCTGGCAGCGGGCGGACGGCAGCGTGGGGGGGATCATGATCCTCTCGGAGGATATTACCGAGCGCCATGAAAATGCCCTTTCGTTGCGCCTGCAGGCCCGGCGCGCCGAGGCCATGCTGGCCCTGCCGCGAGAGGCCGAGGCCCGGGGCGAGGCAGGTCTGATTCAGTATGGCCTGGAGTCGGCCGAAGACCTGACCGAGAGTGGCGTTGGCTTCATCCGTGTCCCCCATGATGATCCGGGTACCCCGGAACAGGTGGTCTGGTGTCGTCGTGACCTGAATGAGGCGGGCCAGGTGAGCTTTCAGCCGTTGAGTTCGTCTCAGGATGGATGGATCTGGCGGCGCCTGATGGAGGCTGGGCAGCCGCTGGTCTTCAATGATGAAGAGACGCTGAGTCGCCGGCTTACGCCATCAGGTGTTGCCGGACTCACGCGCCTGGTATGGGTGCCCGTGATCGAGCATGGTCGGGTGGTGATGGTGCTCGGCGTTGGCAATAAGCCACGGGAATACACCCACATGGATGTGGAAACCCTGCGTCTGATGGCCGAGCAGATCTGGCATCTGGTGCAGCGGCGTCGCACCGAGGCGGAATTGCGGCAGCATCGTGACCATCTTGAGACCCTGGTCAGCACCCGCACCGCACAGCTGGAGGAGGCGCGGCACCGGGCGGAGGAAGCCAATCGGGCCAAGAGCGCCTTCCTGGCGAATATGACTCATGAGATTCGTACCCCCCTGAACGCCATCGTCGGGCTGGTGCACCTGTTGCGCACCGGTGAGAAGGCCGCCGGGCAAGATGAAAAGCTCCACAAGGTGGATAGCGCCGCCAGACACCTGCTGTCCATCGTCAGCGATATCCTGGATATCTCCAAGATAGAGGCGGGCCGCTTTGTCCTTGAGAGCAGGGACTTTCACCTCTCTTCCGTGCTGGATCACGTGGCATCGGTTATTTCCGAGTCTGTACGGGCCAAGGGTTTGCTGCTGGAGACGGACTGCGACTCCGTGCCCCAATGGCTACGCGGCGATCCAGCCCGGTTGCGTCAGGCCCTGCTCAACCTGGCGGGAAACGCGGTCAAGTTCACCGAGCATGGCGGCATTCATCTGCGTGCCTGCCTCATGGGCGAGGACGAGCGTGGGCTCCGGGTGCGCTTTGAGGTGCGTGACACGGGCGTCGGCATTGCACCGGAACATCGGGATCAACTCTTCCAGGCCTTTCAGCAGGCCGATACCTCCATCACGCGGCGCTATGGCGGTACCGGGTTGGGTCTGGTGGTCACCCGCCGTCTGGCAGAATTGATGGACGGTAGCGTGGGCCTGGAGAGCGAGGTGGGGCAGGGTAGCCTGTTCTGGTTCGAGGTGACCCTGGAACGCGGTCGGGGTGACCAGGCCCCGGATGTTCAGGCGCCGCTTATGCCCTCCCACGAGCCCGGGCCCACGCCCGATGACTTCAAGGCCCATGTGGGTGCGCGTGTCCTGGTGGCAGAGGATAATCCTGTGAACCGGGAAGTGGCCCTCGCACTGCTGCAGCGAGTGGGGCTGATGGTAGATACGGCGGAGGATGGCCGGGCTGCACTGGCCATGGCCCGAGAACAGCGTTACGACCTGATCCTCATGGATGTGCAGATGCCGCGCATGGATGGCCTGACCGCCACCCGCCGCATACGCGCACTGCCCCAGGGGAGCGACGTCCCCATCCTGGCCATGACGGCCAACGTGTTTGCCGAAGATCGCCATGCCGCTCTGGCAGCAGGCATGAACGATTTCCTCTCAAAGCCTGTGGATCCGGATGCCCTTTATAAGGTGCTTCTCAGGTGGCTGGAGGCAGACGACCTGTCGGATCAGGGCCTTACTTGATGGATGCCCCCGGCGCGGGGCTTCAGAGAACGGCTCGAATGCCGATATATCAGAAACGTCCTTTTCGGCACGGCCCAAAGCCCGTTGTGCAGCGCGATTACCCAGGCACGATCATCCGGAGAATAACAGGTGCTCAAGAATATCAGTCTCAAAGTGCGTTTGATTGTGGTGATTGCCTTCCTCTCTGCGTTGCTGATGGTGATCGGTGGCATGGGGTTGACCGGGATGCAGGCTGCCAACGATGGTCTCGAGACCGTCTACGATGATCGGCTCATCCCTTCCCAGCAGATTGCCGAGATCGAGAGTCTGATGCAGGCCAATATCATCCAGCTCAACCTGGCGGCCATGCACGACCCACGACTGGAAGAGAGCCGATTGCATGACCATCCCATTCAACTGCACACCAACCAGGTGAGGGAAAACATCCGTCGGATCGACCAGGTCTGGAGCGCCTACATGGAGACCTTCCTCACCCCGGAAGAAGAACGCCTGGCTTCGCAGTTCGCGGATCGGCGGGGGCGCTTCGTGCGTGAGGGCCTGTTGGAGAGCGTGCGGCTTTACGAGGAAGGTCAATACGCGGAAGCCAACATTCGCATGATCGAGGTGACCAATCCCCTGTTCGGGGAGGCGACTGAGTTGGCGCGGGCGCTGCTACAGCTGCAGTTGAATGTGGGCAGTCAGGAGTTCGAGTCGGCAGTTTCCGCCTATGAGACCACCCGCAACCTGGCCGTGATCATGATTGCGGCGGGCGTACTGATTTCGGCCTTGATGGGCTTCCTGCTGATCCGCGCCATCGTTACGCCGCTGAACCGGGCGGTGGGCTATTTTGAGGCCATTTCGGACGGCAATCTGGATAACGAAATCGTCATCACCCGCAACGACGAGATCGGCAAGGTCCTGGGCAATCTCGCCGACATGCAGGGCAAGCTGAAGGCGGATATCACGGAAACACGTCGTGTGGCAGCGGAGAATCTGCGGGTGCGCTTTGCCCTGGACAATGTGTCCTCAAGCGTCATGGTGGCGGCACCCGACATGAAGATCATCTATACCAACCGAGCCCTCGAAACGATGTTCCAGGAGGCCGGTGAGGATATCCGCACCGAGTTGCCGGGCTTTGACGCCGGGGCCTTGCTGGGGGCAAAGCTGGACGTCTTCCGTGACAAGCTGGGCGAGGCGCGCCAGAAGATGGAAAACACCCGCACACTGGTGCGCACGGAGCTGGACATCGGCGGTTGTATATTCCGCTTGATCGCAAGCCCGATTGTGGACGCCCAGGGTCAGCGTGTGGGTACCGTGATGGAGTGGGTGGACCGCACCAGCGAGGTTCATGTGGAGACCGAGGTCACCTCGCTGGTGGATGGGGCGGTCAAGGGCGACTTCAGCCGTCGGGTGGATACCGAAGAGCTGGAAGGGTTCTTCAAGCGCCTGGGGGATGGCGTGAACACCCTGATGGCGACAACCTCCGCCGGTTTGTCCGAAGTGGCCGCCGTGCTGGAAGCCGTCTCCGAGGGCGACCTGACCAAACAGGTGACCGGCGACTATGAAGGCACTTTCGGCGAGCTCAAGGACGATACCAACAAGACCGTGGCCCGCCTGCGGGATCTCATCGGTCAGATCAAGGAATCCGTGGATGCCATCAACACCGCCTCCCGGGAGATCGCCGTGGGAAATACGGACCTGTCCCAGCGCACGGAAGAGCAGGCCTCGAGTCTTGAGCAAACCGCCTCGAGCATGGAGGAACTGACCTCCACCGTGAAACAGAATGCTGACAATGCGCGCCAAGCCAGCGAGATGTCCAATCAGGCCAGTTCCGTGGCCCAGCACGGCGGCCAGAAGGTGGATGATGCGGTGGAATCCATCAAGGCGATCACTGCCAGTTCAGAGAAGATCAGCGACATCATCACCGTGATCGACGGCATCGCCTTCCAGACAAATATCCTGGCCCTGAACGCTGCCGTGGAGGCGGCACGTGCGGGTGAACAGGGGCGGGGTTTTGCGGTGGTTGCCGGGGAGGTGCGCAACCTGGCGCAACGTTCTGCCTCGGCTGCCAAGGAGATCAAGGATCTGATTGCAGAGAACGCCGAAACCACGGAGAAGGGCAGTCGGCTGGTGCTGGATGCCGGCAAGGCCATGGAAGAGATGGTCGGGCAGGTGAAACGCGTGTCGGACCTGATCAACGAGATCGCCGCCGCCTCGGACGAGCAGACCACGGGCATCGAGCAGGTGAACAGCGCCGTCACTCAGATGGACGAGGTGACCCAGCAGAATGCCTCGCTGGTGGAAGAAGCCGCGGCAGCAGCCGAGTCGCTGGAGGAGCAGGCCCAGGGTCTGGCCAGGGCCGTGAGTGTGTTCCGGGTGGATGACCGGGGATGAGGGGGGTGTTCAATGATGCGTGAGCGTTGATCCCGTCAGCCCCGCATCTGCTTCTCCAACTTGGCCCAGGTATCCCGCAGTGTCACCGCCCGATTGAACACCGGCCGCTCCAGCGTGCCATCCGGGTCCGGTACGAAATACCCCAGGCGCTCGAACTGAAAGCACTCACCCGGCGCGGCCTTGGCCGCAGCCGGTTCCAGGCGAGCATTTTCCAGGATGACCAGGGATTCGGGGTTGATGTGTTCGATGAAATCCTTGTCCTTGTCACCCGCCGGATGGGGTACCTGAAACAGCCTGTCGTACAGGCGTACCTGGGCGGACACCGAATGCGCCGCCGACACCCAGTGGATGGTGCCCTTCACCTTGCGATCCGCCCCCGGCTGCCCGGAGCGGGTCTCCGGATCCAGGCTGCAACGCAGTTCCACCACCTGGCCGGATTCATCCTTGATCACCTCGTCACAGCGGATGATGAAGGCATTACGCAGGCGCACCTCGCCGCCCGGCTTGAGCCGGAAGAACTTTTTCGGGGCCTCTTCCATGAAATCATCCGCCTCAATGTAGATCTCCCGTGTCATGGCCACCTTTCGCGTGCCCATTTCCGGTTTCTGGGGGTGCACGGCGGATTCCAGCCATTCCGTCTCGCCCTCGGGGAAGTTGGTCAGCACCAGTTTCAAGGGTTTGAGCACGGCCATGGTGCGCGGTGCCCGCTCGTTCAGGTCGTTGCGCAGCGCGTTTTCCAGTACACCAAAGGGAATGATGGAATCCGCCTTGGTGACACCGATCTCCTGGCAGAACTGGCGGATGGACTGGGGCGTGAAACCCCGGCGACGGATGCCAGCCAGGGTGGGCAGACGTGGATCATCCCAGCCATGCACATGGCCCTCGTCCACCAGTCGGGTGAGACGACGCTTGGAGAGCACGGTGAAATCCAGGTTCAGCCGCGAGAACTCGATCTGCACCGGGCGCGAGGGCACCGGCAGGTGCTCCAGCAGCCAGTCATAGAGGGGGCGATGATCCTCGAACTCCAGGGTGCACAGGGAATGGGTGATGTGCTCGATGGCATCACTCTGACCGTGTGCGAAGTCGTAGCTGGGGTAGATGCACCATTGATCCCCGGTGCGCGGGTGAGTGAGCCGGCGGATGCGGTAGATCACCGGATCGCGCAGGTTGATGTTGCCCGAGGCCATGTCGATGCGCGCCCGCAGTACATGGGCACCGTCCTGGAATTCTCCGGCGCGCATGCGCTCGAACAGATCCCTGCTCTCCTCCCGGGGTCTGTCGCGGAAGGGGCTTTCGATGCCCGGTTCGGTCAGGGTGCCCCGTTGCTGTCGGATGGTGTCGGCGTCCTGGCTGTCCACATAGGCCAGCCCGTGGTCGATCAGGTAGAGGGCCCACTCGTAGAGTTGCTCGAAGTAGTCCGAGGCATGGCGCTCGTGTTTCCAGGCGTAGCCCAGCCATTGGACGTCCTCCTTGATGGCGTCGATATACCGCTGCTCCTCCTTGGCCGGGTTGGTGTCGTCAAATCGCAGGTTGGTGTAGCCCCCGAACTCCTCGCCCATGCTGAAGTTCAGGGCGATGGACTTGGCGTGGCCCAGGTGCAGGTAGCCGTTGGGCTCGGGCGGGAAACGGGTGATCACCTGCTGGCATTGCCCGGCCTCCAGTTCCTTGCGAATACGGTTGCGGATGAAGTGGGTGGGGGCCTGGGGTTCGGGTGTGGTCATGGGGTCCAATGCGTTATGAGTAAGTCAGGGCCGGATTATAAGTGTCCGCTCAACCGGGAGCCAGCGCGGGCCGTTCGCAAACACCCTCTGAAGCGCTTCCCGGCTGGTGTGAAATGTCGATGGATGAACCCCTTCGGGAACGGGCAGTCCCATAGGGCAGGCGTGCAGGTTGCCGGTCGGGGGACAATCCCCCGCAAGATTGAGTATGCTGTTTTCACTCACCAACGCGAGAGGTCCCATGAACGATCAAGCGAGAACCCAATCCCTTCCAGGGCCCGATTACTCCGACCAGGTGACCAACCAGGCGCTGCTGCAATGGGTGCAGGAGACAGTGGCCCTGTGCAAGCCCGATGCGGTGTATTGGTGCGATGGCTCCCAGGAGGAATACGACTTCTTCACCCAGCAGCTGGTGGATGCGGGCACATTCATTCGCTTGAACCCGAAAAAACGGCCCAACAGCTTTGCCTGCTTCTCCGACCCCAGCGACGTGGCCCGGGTGGAGGATCGCACCTATATCTGCAGTCTGCGCAAGGAGGATGCGGGCCCGACCAACAACTGGGAAGAGCCCCGCGCCATGAAGCAGACGCTCAACGGTCTGTACGATGGCTGCATGCGCGGACGCACCCTGTACGTGATTCCCTTCAGCATGGGTCCCATCGGCTCGCCCATCTCCCAGATCGGCGTGGAACTGACCGACTCCCCCTACGTGGTGGTGAACATGCGCATCATGACCCGCATGGGCAGGAAGGTCATCGATACCCTGGGGGATGGCGACTTCGTCAAGTGCCTCCATTCGGTGGGCGCCCCCCTGGAGCCGGGTCAGAAGGATGCCCCCTGGCCCTGCAATCCGGAGGTGAAGTACATCGTCCACTTCCCGGAAGAGCGTTCCATCATGTCCTATGGCAGCGGCTATGGCGGCAATGCCCTGCTGGGCAAGAAGTGCTTCGCCCTGCGCATTGCCTCTTCCATGGCCCGGGACGAAGGTTGGCTGGCGGAGCATATGCTGATCCTGGGGGCGGAGTCCCCCGAAGGCGAGAAGACCTACCTGGCCGCCGCCTTCCCCAGCGCCTGCGGCAAGACCAACTTTGCCATGATGATTCCCCCCGAGGAGTTGGGCGGCTGGAAGATCACCACCGTGGGTGATGACATCGCCTGGATCAAGCCGGATGAGCATGGCCAGCTCCATGCCATCAACCCCGAGGCAGGCTATTTCGGTGTGGCACCGGGCACCAACTACAAGACCAACCCCAACGCCATGGAGTCGGTGAAGGAAAACGCCATCTTCACCAATGTGGGCGTGACCCCCGATGGCGATGTCTGGTGGGAAGGCATGGAGGGCACCCCACCCGAAGGTACCCTGAACTGGAAGGGACAGGTACATGAGCAGGCCTCCACTACCCCTGTGGCCCATCCCAATGCGCGCTTCACCGCGCCTGCCCATCAGTGCCCGAGTGTGGATCCCGAGTGGGAGAACCCCAAGGGCGTGCCCATCAGCGCCTTCATCTTCGGCGGCCGGCGCAGTACCACCATCCCGCTGGTATATCAGTCCTTCAACTGGAACTTCGGTGTCTACCTGGCCGCCACCATGGGCTCGGAGATGACGGCGGCTGCCTTTGGCAATGTGGGCCAGGTGCGTCGCGATCCCTTTGCGATGCTGCCATTTGCCGGCTATCACATGGCTGATTACTTCAACCACTGGTTGCAGTTCGGCCGCAATCTGCCCAATCCGCCAAGGATTTTTGGTGTGAACTGGTTCCGGAAGGATGAGTACGGCAATTTTGTCTGGCCTGGTTTTGGCGAAAACATGCGGGTGCTCAAGTGGATCATCGAGCGTTCGCGCGGCCAGACATCGGCGGTGGAGAGCCCGGTGGGCTGGATGCCCCATTACGAGGACCTGGACATGCGGGGTCTGGACTTCTCGCACAAGGACTTCGACACCGTGATGGAGGTGGATCGGGAGGCCTGGAAGGAGGAACTCATGGGCCACGAGCAACTGTTCTCCAAGCTCTATGACAAGTTGCCCAAGGAGTTCTTCTTCATGCGCGAGTTGTTGCTTTCGGGGCTTTGGCGGTCGCCGGAGCACTGGCACCTGGCGCCTGAACGGGAAAACTGAAACCGTTCCAGCCGGCCCGGCGGAGAATCCGTCGGGCCGGTTTTTCGACCCTCCCATAGTATTCCCGAAGAGAAGACGTTGATCATCCGGCTGCCGGCTCTATACTTGGGCGGTTTCAGGGGGATCCTGCCCCTTATCCTGGAGCATGCTCATGGGTGGCCATACGCGGGAGACCCCACTCGCATCAACATTCACGCCTGCCCCACGACGGCGGGCTGCGCTTTCCCTGCGTTGGCTGATCGCTATCCCCATGGTGCTGATCACTTTCATTGCCTCGGGCGTCGTGGCATGGCTGGCCATCGTGGACGGTCGGGATGCGGTGAACGATATTGCCCGGCAACTGCGCACCGACGTGCTCGCGAGGGTGGAGGATCAACTCACCCACTATCTGAGCATTCCAGCACAGGTCAATGAGAGCAATGCGCGTGCACTGCGCAGTGGTATTCTGGATCTGGAGGATTCAACCACGGTGCAGCGTTATTTCCATGGGGTGATCGAAAGCCAGCCATCACTGGCGTATTCCTTTTTCGGTACCACTGAGGGCGAATTCTATGGGGCGCGACGCATGGCCGATGGGGATGTGCAGGTGGTGCGTGCAGGGGAGATCACTGGGGGGGATTCCCATAATTTTTCCACCAGCGAATTGGGTGATGCCCTGGAATTGAAGCAGGTCTACCCGGGCTTTGATCCCCGCGCCCGGCCCTGGTACCAGGCTGGCGTGGCTGCAGGCCGCTCCACCTGGACGCCCATTTACCGTCACTTCGTCCTTCATGACCTGGCGCTAACGGCCTCTCGACCCCATTACGACGCCGACGGGCGGTTGCTTGGGGTGTTCGCCGTGGACTATGTACTCACCCAGATCCACGCCTTTCTCCGGTCGCTGGATCTGACCCCCAATGCTCAGGTATTCGTCATGCAGGGCGATGGTCACCTGGTGGCGGCTTCCACGGCACCGGAAGGGGGATTTTTCCGGGAGGAGGCAGGGCAGTTCCTTCCTGTTCCCGCTACTGAGTCCGGAGTGGCGTCGGTGGAGGCTGCCGCTCAATTGCTTCAGGAGCGCCCGGGGGGGCTGGTGACCATATTCCAGGACGAACTCCTGAACTTTTCAGCGGCAGGAGAAGAAAAATACCTTCAGGTCAGGCCCTTCGCTCCATCGCCAGGGTTGGACTGGATCCTGGCTGTGGTAGTACCCGAGCAGGATTTCATGGGCGGGATTCGGGATCAGACCCGCACCACCCTCATGATCATTGCGGCCGTGCTTTTGCTGGCCGGATTGCTGGGGTTCCTGATGGCCGGTCGCCTTGCCGCGCCCATGGAGCGCCTGGGGCGGGACGCCGATGCCCTGGCCAGGGGACAATGGGAGCGCAATCCCCGCCGGACGACGATCCGCGAATACAATCAACTGGACCGGGCTTTCCAGGCCATGGCCCGGCAGTTGAGCGATCAGTTCCAGCGCGTTCGGGAACAGTCTGATGAGATCCAGGAACAGAACCGCCTGCTTGAGCAGCGAGTGGCCGAACGCACGGCTGAACTGGATCAGACCACCAGCCGGCTGCGTGCCTTCTTCGAAAATATTCCTGGCTACATCGTCATCATTGATCGGCAGTACCAGATTGTCAGTGCCAGCCAGAGTCTGCTGGAGGTGTTCGGCATCAATGATCTGGAAAAGGTGCTTCATCAGCCTTGTTATCAACTGGCCTGGGAGCAGACCAGGCCTTGCCAGCAGTGTGCGCTGGAAGAGTGTTTTCGAACCCGGCAGCCCGTGGTGCGCTACTCCACGCCTGAAGAGGAGGCAAGATTCGGCGGCCGCTCCATGCAGATCTTCAATGGTCCCATCCTGAACGACCAGGGAGAGGTCATCGGTGGCATGGTGTATTACTCGGACGTCACCGATCTGCGTGCCCTGGAGCGGCAGTTGATTGCGGCTCGCGAGGTGGCTGAGGCGGCCAACCAGGCCAAGAGCGAGTTCCTGGCCCGCATGAGTCATGAGATCCGCACTCCCATGAATGCCATCCTGGGCCTGAGCGAGCTGGTGATGCTGGAAGGCGTGCAGGGGCAATCCCACGAGTTCATGCAGATCATTCAGCATTCGGCCCGACACCTGCTCGCGGTGATCAACGACATCCTGGATCTTTCCAAGATCGAGGCCGGACGCATGGAGTTGCTGGAGTCCGATTTTGATCTGCACCATGCGCTGGAACAGATGGTGGGCACCCTGAGAATGTCTGCTCAGGACAAGGATCTGGAACTGGCCCTGGAGATGGCATCCGACGTGCCCCGCTACCTGCATGGTGACATGCACCGTCTGGGGCAGATACTCATCAATCTGGTGGGGAATGCCATCAAGTTCACTGCAGAAGGCGGTGTTCGGGTGACAGTCCGGGTTCTGGGTACCCGGGGGACGCAGGTGGATCTGGGCTTCGAGGTGATCGATACCGGCGAGGGGATTCCTGAAGACCGTCAGGCGGAAATCTTCGACACCTTCACTCAGGTGGATGGTTCGGCGAAACGCCGCCATGGAGGTACCGGGCTCGGACTGGCCATCACCCGCCAGCTGGTGGAGAAGATGGGTGGCTGCATCAACGTGACCAGTCGCCCCGGGCAGGGGAGTACCTTTGGCTTCAATGTGGTGCTTGAACTCGGCGATCCCGAGAAAGTGCCCATGACCGAGGGCGCCCACCCGGCGGTATTCCACAATGCCCCTCGGTCCCGTGTCTGGCGGATCCTGCTCGTGGAGGATACTCCCGCCAATGTGGTGGTGGCCGAACAACTGCTCAAGCGTCTGGGACATGAGACGGTTTCGGTGACCCATGCCGAGGCTGCCTTTCAGCAACTGAGCCTTGAGCATTTTGACCTGGTGTTGATGGATGTGGAGATGCCTGGCATGAACGGCTTTGATGCCACCCGGCATATCCGCGACGGAGGTGCTGGGGAGGGCAACCGCATGTTGCCCATCATCGGACTGACCGCACATGCTCTGAGTGAGTATCGTGAGCGGGGGCTGGACGCGGGGATGGATGACTACATCTTCAAGCCCATCAGCCTCGGTGAGCTTGGGCGGACCATCGATCATGTGATGGGTCACTGCAATACGGGGAGTGCAAGCTCCGGGGCCTCCAAGCCCCGGTCCACTGCGCCCTGCGTGGACCTGGCACTGGTGATGCGGCGCCTGGGCGGGGATCATGAACTGCTCATCGAGATGCTGCTCACGATTCTCCCGGACTTGCCTGAAAAGATGGGCGCGCTGGCCCAGGCCCTGAATGAGGAAGATGGCGATACCGCCGCACGGATCGCGCATACCCTCAAGGGGCATGTGGCTACCATCGGCGCCCAACGGGCAGCGGAGCTGATCGAGGCCCTGGAGGCGCTGGTGCACAGGGGTGATTTTCGGCAGGCGGCGTCCCGGCTGAGCGGCATCATGGCCGAGCTGTACCGCATCTATCAAGGCACCCCCGCCGCCCTCAAGGGCGTCTTGGCGGGGATGCCCGTGGATGAGCCTGCCGTGCGCCATGGACTGCCTCAGGTGGAGGCGCTGACGCGCGAACTGGGCCCTTCAGGCCGGGCACGAGAATATTGAGAATGATCCATCCATCGCGGACGAACCACTGGAAACTGATGAATCATGATCCTTGAGGCCTGGTTTACCGCCTCGCTGATCGTGGGCATGCTGGCCATGCTCACCTTCACGCGTGCAGCCCCGGATCTGGTGTTCGTGGGGGCCGTGGTGATCCTGCTGCTGGCGGGCATCGTCAGCCCAAGGGAGGCCTTTGCCGGTTTCTCCAACGAGGGCGTGATCACAGTGGCGGCCCTCTACGTGGTGGTGGCCGGCCTGCGCGAGACTGGAGGCATCCAGTGGATCGTCCAGTCCCTGCTCGGGCGGCCGCGCTCCCTGTGGCGGGCGCAAATGAGACTGACCACGCCAGTGGCGGTGATGAGCGCCTTTTTGAACAACACCCCCGTGGTGGGCATGCTCATCCCGGCCGTGAACGAATGGGCCCGCAAGCTGGATCTGCCGGTGTCGCGCCTGATGATGCCCCTGTCATTTGCCGCCATCCTGGGAGGGACGATCACGGTCATTGGCACCAGTACCAACCTGGTGGTCAATGGCCTGCTGATCGATCAGACCGGCACCGGTCTGGGCCTGTTCGACATCGCCTGGGTAGGCGTACCCGTGGCCTTTCTGGGTCTGGGCGTGATGCTGGTCTTCGGGCGATATCTGTTCCCCGATCGCCGACCGCCCATGAGCCATATCGACGATCCCCGGGAATACACCCTGGAGATGCTGGTTGAGGACGATGGTCCTCTGGTGGGGCGGAGCATTGAGGAGGCCGGCCTGCGCCACCTGCCTGGTGGATATCTCATGGAACTGGACCGTCAGGGCACCCTCATCCCCGCTGTGTCGCCCCAGGAAATGCTCCGGGCGGGCGACCGGCTGATCTTCGTCGGGGTGGTGGAGTCCATGGCCGACCTGCAGCGCATTCGTGGTCTCACCCCGGCCACCGGGCAGGTGTTCAAGCTGGATGGCCGGCGCTCCGACCGGGTGCTCCTGGAGGTGGTGGTGTCCAATACCTGCCCGGTGGTGGGCATGACCATCCGCGATGGGGGGTTCCGCAACCGCTACAACGCGGTGGTGATCGCCGTGGCCCGCAACGGTGAGCGACTGCGGGGCAAGATCGGCGACATCGTTTTGCGCCCGGGCGACACGTTGCTGGTGGAGGCGGGTTCGAGCTTCCTGGCCCAGAACCGCAACCGCCGGGACTTCTTCCTCATGACCCAGGTGCAGGATTCCGCCACGCCCCGACATGACCGGGCCCTGGTGGCCATGGGGATTCTTGTGGCCATGGTTGGCAGCGCCAGCCTGGGCCTGCTCAGCATGCTGGAGGCCGCCCTGGCGGCGGCGGGGCTGATGATCCTGAGCGGGTGTGTGAGCATGTTCACCGCCCGTGGCAGTCTGGATTGGTCGGTGCTGCTGACCATCGCCGCTGCCTTCGGCGTGGCCGCCGCCATGAACAATACCGGTCTGGCCCAGGCCGTGGCCTTGAATGTGACCGGGCTGGCCGGTGATCAGCCCTGGTTGAACCTGTTGCTGATCTATCTGCTCACCGCACTTTTCACGGCACTGATCACCAACAACGCCGCCGCCGTGCTCATGTTCCCCATTGCCTGGGCCGTGGCACAGGATCTGGGTGTGAGCCTGATGCCCTTCGCAGTGGCCATCATGTTCGCTGCCTCCGCGAGTTTTGCCACGCCGTTTGGCTACCAGACCAACCTGATGGTCTACGGCCCCGGGGGGTATCGGTTCAGTGACTATCTGCGCGCGGGCATCCCCATGACGCTGGTCACCGGAGCCCTGGTGATCCTGCTGGTGCCACTCATCTGGAGCTGGTGAGCCACACTTTCCCGACAGGAAACATTGCCCATGACCTTGCAGGAACTTCAACGCCTCCACCTGTTCGAGCCCCTGAACAGCGATCAGCTGGTGCGCATCCAGTCCACCCTGCGGGAACGCCACTGCCGGGCGGGTGAGCCCTTGTTTTCCCAGGGAGATCCGGCGCCGCATTTTTTCCTGGTGAAGAGCGGGGCCATGAAGCTTTACCTGCTCTCAAGGGATGGTGACGAGAAGGTGGTGGAGGTGATTCAGTCCGGGCAACTGTTCGCCGAAGCGGTGATGTTCATGGATGAGCGGCGTTATCCCGTGAATGCCTCAGCCCTGTCGGACACCCATCTGGTGACCTTCGACACCGAGTGCTTCCTGCAGCTTCTGGGGGAATCCCCTGATCTGGCCCTGAAACTGCTGGGCGGCCTGAGCCGCCGCATGCACGGATTGCTCAGTCAGATCGACGAACTCACCCTGCACAATGCCACCTATCGCCTGGTGTCCTACCTGCTGGCCCAGGCCCACTCCCAGGCCGGACAGGTGCGCCTGTCCATCCCCAAGCAGGTGATTGCGTCACGGCTGTCCATGAAACCGGAGACCCTCTCACGCATTCTGGCCCGCCTGCGGGAACGGGGCCTGCTGGAGGTGCAGGGTGAAACCCTGGTGCTGCTGAATGAGTCCGGGCTTCGGCGAGTGCTGGAGTAGTCGGGGCAGGGCGCGACAGGCGGGATGCCCCCGCAATGAACATCCGGCATAATTAGCAGTCTCTAATAAACACTCACATCGCCCACAAGGCTGCATCATTCATGTCCGATCATGGCAAACGCCGTTCCAACCCCGTCCCCAGTTCCCGTTTTGGTCGCCTGTGGCACCTGGGCATGGCCTCCGGCACGCTCGCGGCCGGGATCGGCTTCAAGGGCCTGACGGAGCTCACCCGCAAGAGCAACGGCAGTCGCCCGGCACGCATCGATCTGCCCGGCAAGCATGCACAGCGTTTCACCAATCGCCTGGCTCGCATGCGCGGGGCGGTGATGAAGATGGGGCAGCTCATGTCCATGGACGGCACGGACCTGCTCAGCGAGGAGGCCTCGGAGATCATGGGTGCCCTGCGTCAGGGCGCGGAGCCCATGCCCCTGGGGCAACTCAGTGGCGTGCTCAACCGGGAATATGGAAAGGGCTGGGAGCAGCAGTTCAAGCACATGGATCTCACCCCCATTGCGGCCGCTTCCATCGGTCAGGTGCACAAGGCCGAAACCCGCGACGGCCGCACCCTGGCGCTGAAGATCCAGTTTCCCGGCGTGCGTGAGAGCATCGATAGCGACATCAACAACCTGGCCTTTTTGTTCCGTCAGTTCCGCATCATGCCCGCCGGTGTGGACCTGGGGCCCTTGTTCGAGGAGGCCCGCCTGCAGCTGCACCGCGAGACCGATTACCAGACCGAAGCCGAGTCCCTGAAGGCCTATGGCGCCATGGTGGGGGATGATCCGAACCTGTTCGTGCCCCGGCTGCATGATGACTTGTCCACGGAGAATATCCTGGCCATGGACTTTGCCCCCGGCGAGCCGGTGGACCGGATGATCTCCGGCGACTATCCCCGGGAAGATCGTGACCGGGTGGCGACCCTGCTCAGCCGCCTGGGCTTCCGGGAGCTGTTCGATTTCGGGCTGGTGCAGACCGATCCCAACTTCAGCAACTATCTCTACGACATGGAGTCCGGGCGCGTGTCCCTGCTGGACTTCGGCGCCGCCCATCGCGTGCAGCCCCGTTGGGTGGAGGTTTACCGCCATCTGGGTCAGGCGGCGTACTCTGAGGATCGAGAAGACATGCGCCGGGCCTGCATCGAGCTGGGGTATCTCAAGGAGGAGTCGGATCCGGCTGATGTGAACGAGATGCTGGACCTGCTGCTGCTCTCCGGTGAGCCGCTGCGGCATGAAGGTCCCTATGATTTTGGCGCCTCGGACCTGTTCGAGCGGGTGTATTACCGGGGCAAGGACCTGTTCCTGGACGAGCGCTTCCGCCACATGCCCGAACCGGCCACCCTGTTCCTGCATCGCAAGTTCATGGGTATGTTCCTGCTATGCCGCAAGCTGCGGGCGCGGGTGGATATCGGCCGGATGATGACTCCTTACCTGGGCCTGGAAACCCCCTAGACCCTGGATATCCGGCCGGATGATGATGCCTTACCTGGGCCTGGACAACCCGTAGACCCTGGATATCGACCGGACGATGACGCCACACCCGTGTCCGCTCCAGCCCTTGCAGCCGCCAGGCAGGGGTTGGGCCACCGGACAGATACGTCCAGAAACGGTTGATCTGCGCTTGTCTGCATCGATTTGATGCTACAATCGCCTCATATTGATGCGGGGTGAGCTATGATCAGTCAGCCGGAGAAAGAAGAAAGTCGCGTCAGCGTCGCTGGCCGGAAGGCCAGGGCCTATCGCCCATCCGTGGATGCCACTCGTGAGGTGGTCAGAAAAAAGCTGGGGGACATTCCGGAAGAGGTATTCTCCAGTCGCAAGATGTTTATCGATGTCTCTCGCAAGGGCATTCCTGGTGATTGGGTTAAAAGTGTGGTGGAGGCCACGGGGCTGCGAGAAGCGTTTCTGGGGATTCTGAACATCGATTCTGGCAATCTCAGTCGCGTTTACCGTAGAAAAGCCCTGCCCAAAGAGACTTCTGAGGAGGTGCTGGATGCCGTCCGGTTGCTCCGCCAGGCAGCAGATGTCTGGGAGTCGTATGACCTCGCGATGCAGTGGTTCAAGAGTCCGGTACCGGCTCTGGGTGACGAGCGCCCCCTTGACCTGATCGACACCTTCGAGGGTCGTCGCTGGATTTCGCAGGTACTGAACAAAATCGAGTATGGGGAATTCAGCTGATGCGGATTTTCCGCATCACGAAGGAAAAGTACCTGGAGGTCTATACCGGGTTGGGTGGCAGCTACAAAGACGGGGCTCGCTGGAATCTCCCTGGTACGCCGGCGCTTTATTTTGCATTGTCGGCGCCGGTCGCCATGCTGGAGATGGCGAATTACACCGTAACCCCGAGAATGGTGCCTCCGTCTTATCGCCTTGGAGTGTACGAGATTCCTGACGATACTCCCATTGAGTATCTGGCGCAGGAACATTGGCCTGAGGATTGGGCCCGCTTTCCTCATCCCGAATCCACGCAGAGGCTCGGCGATGAGTGGCTGAGAGAGGGAACGGGCCTGGGCTTGATTGTCCCGAGCTGCGCTGTGTCGGCAGGCCTCGGTGAAATCATGGTTGTCAATCCGCGGCATGAGTTGACCAAGCAGATCAAGCTCGTGGAAGCGCGGAGGGATATTTTCAATCCCAGAGCGTTTCCAGGTCTTGGCGATTAGCGACCCAGAGCTGCCACTCGGCCTCAACGGATGAGGGTCTCCAGCCCTGCCTCAAGCGGACATTCGTCACTCGCCCTTCGGTGTTGGGGGCAGGCAGGCCAACGGTTTCGCTGAGCTTGGTATCCTGAAGGCCAGCAGAATCTCGCACGGATGAGACCATATTGCCGTTGGCGGTCGGCAGGGAACCCAGCAAGGGTGTGGATGCACCGACGAACGTGCGCCACCGCCCGGAGCGTACCCTCCTCTATTAAATCGTTGAGGAACACTTCCCAGCGCCCAAGGAGCGTCGGCGGCAGCATTCCCTGCATCTCTCGGACTCCTTCTACGTTGATGCCGAGTGTCTGGGTGATTCCAGCCCGGTAAGGAGAGGTTTGCATCAAGACACGCCAGCGCGTGACCACGAGTGAACTATGGTTCACAATACGGTCCAATGGTCACGATCCAGACAACCAGTACGTTCGATGCATGGTTCGAGTCACTCCGGGACCGTCAGGGCAAGGCCCGGATCGCAGCCCGATTGCGGCGCGTGGAGATGGGGCACATGGGCGACGCGAAGACGGTCTGCAAGGGCGTGCAGGAGATGCGGATCGACTGCGGACCCGGATACCGGATCTATTTCACCCGGCGGGGCATCGAGATCGTGATCCTGTTGGCCGGTGGCGACAAGGACTCCCAGCAACGGGACATTCGCGCGGCCACCGAACTGGCCCGGCAGATTGGAGACTGACGACATGACCAACGTGACACTGAAGCCCTGGGACGCAGTGGACCACCTCCACACGGACGAGGACATGGCCCTCTATCTCGATGCCTGCTTCGCTGAAGACCCCGGGGACGGGAGCCTGATCCGGGCCGCGCTCGGAGACATTGCCCGAGCCCGCGGTATGACCCAACTGGCCCGGGACACCGGCATGGCTCGCGAGGGACTGTACAGAGCGCTGTCCAGCGAGGGAAACCCTGAGTTCACCACGATCATGAAGGTTGTGCGCGCCCTCGGGCTTCGGCTGCACGCCCAAAGCGCGAACGAGAACCGGGAACCGGGCGCTTCGGTGCAGTAGCGGCCACTTGAACGCGAAAGCCCCGGTCTTGCCGAGGCTCAGACGGAAATGGGGGGTGCGGGTCTCTCAGTCAGTCCCGGGCGCGACGCTACAATACTCCTGCTCGCGCGGCTTCCTCGGTCTGCCCGGTCTGCCGGGGACTCTTGCCGACCCATAGCGGACGGTCTGTGGAGGTGTAGAGAGACTCCAGTCGTACTCACAGCTGCCACTCGAAATACCCCGGATGCGATGGGATTGAAGACCACAGATCAAGCCCCCCGCGGGATGAACTGTAACTTGATGAGTGCGTATGTCGACCAGCGCCGGGGCCGTCGGGTGATCCTCGCCAACTTACCATCCGGTACCACGTTATTTCGGGCGCATTCCCCGCAGACCCAACACTAAGCCGCCTTGCCGTGGCGCTCACGCCAAAGATCGTAATCGAGTTGCATTCCCGCCCAGACTTCGGCACGTCCGCCTCGCTCCACACCCAGCCAGCGCTCGATGCGCAAAGCCATCTTCGGTGAAATACCCGCGTGACCGTGAAGCACACGGGACAGCGCTGCCCGCGTGACGCCCAGTTCGCGAGCCGCGGCCGCCACCGAAAGCCCCAGCGCTGGCAACACGTCATCTCGCAGGATTTCTCCGGGGTGCGGTGGATTGTGCATCGTCATCATGACCCTCCTCAGTGGTAGTCCTGATAATCGACCAGGATTGCATCACCGTTATCGAACTTGAAGGTCAGCCGCCAGTTGCCGCTGACCAAAACGGACCAATGCTCCGACAGGTTGCCTCTGAGTGGGTGCAAAGCCCAGCCTGGCAGATTCATGTCCTCCGGGGTGCTAGCCCGATTCAGCACCGCGAGTTGACGGGACAGTTTGGCAGCATGCCCGCTCTGGATACCTACCTTGGACCCAGTCTCGAAGAGTTTTCGAAGGCCTTTGTGCCGGAAGCTCTTGATCACGCTCCTGATCGTATAGCATCGCTATACGTCATGCAATGACGTCCATCACGTGACGCACCAAGTTTCATCCACACCTGGTTCCGACTGCTGAGACCAACTTTGTGAAACCCGTAAAACCTTCACCCTTCAACCTCGAAGGCCTTCCCGAAGCGCTCCCCATGTGGATCAGGCTGGTTCGGCGTGCCCGTTAGAGAATCGACTTCAGCCGCTCAGATCCAAGCCCTCCAATGTCCGCTCAGGGCCGGTCAGCGTCCTTGGAGGGGGGATCACTGACCGGCCCAGGCAGATCAGCACTCGGTGCGTTCGGCCATCTCCAGGGCGTCATCACTGCGGCCCAGGTCAACCCAGTGACGCTTGTCGTGATCCCGGGCAATGAAGAGCAGCAGCACGGAGGCACTGCGGATGGCCTTCTCCTGCCGGGCGGCCTCACTTTCCGGTTTGACCTGCTTGGTCATGATCCAGCGTCCAAACCACCGGGGAATCGTAGGGAACCCCAGGGCCTGTGCGGTCAGGCCATCCCTTTGCTCCGATGCTTCTCGTCGGGAAAACCGGATCCACGACACGAGTTCCGTGACGAAGGCCGGGTCGTTGAACTGGGCGATGTTGCCCTCCCGGACAAAGCCGATGATCGGTTCGATATCAGCATGACCGACCCGGAACGATCGCAACATCACGGACTCGCAAGGATTGGCCTCCAGAAGCCGCACTGCAGCCTGGTGTCCAAAAAAAGGGCGGCTATAGGGTCTCTGGCCCGGCTGGGTCCGTGCCTGGCAGGAGGGGCCCGTGTGCTAAGGCTTGTACCCCAGTTCCAGTTCTGCTTGTTGCTCCGTGCGCGGATCCAGCTCGGCGGCTACCGCCGATGTGCGGGTGATGGGCACGAAGCCAGCCTTCTCTTCGGGAGCGACTGCCGGTTCCCGCAGGATCCGCCAGAGGGCAAACAGGGACAGCCCCGAGGCGATCCCGGCCACCAGCGCGCCGACCACGCCCACTGGCGTCCTGTGGTAGAGCGCCTTCAGTGACAGGGGCTGGGCCTTGATGGGGGTAGGCTGCAGGGCCGGGGTCAGGGCGATGGGGATCAAGCCCAGGCAGAACAGGATGGCCACCAGGGCAAAGCTGGCCAGGTGGCCCGGCCCGTAGATCAGCACCAGAAACTGTCCCACGCCGAGCATCACCAGACAGATCATCATGTAGACGGCAAAGATCTGGCCCCGGTTGTGTCGAGCCCGTTCATTGAGCCAGCTCTCGATGACCATGTAGAGCCCTACCACCGAGATGCCGTTGAAGATGCGCAAGACCCACCACACCCAGGGGTCGAAGACCAGTCCATGGAGCAGCGCGGCGATGGCCGACACCGCAGCCAGGGCGCCAAAGGCACGGATATGCCCCACCCGGCGGATCAGGTGAGGACAGAGCAACGAGCCGATGATGAAACCCAGGAAGAAACCGGACATGACCAGCCCGATCAGCCAGCTGGGCAGTCCCGCCTGGGCGGCACTCAGGCCCAGCAGGGTGCCCAGCATGCCGGAACCGCAGAGCAGGATGCCCATGCCCAGAAGCAGGCTGGAGACGGATGTGAGAGTCGGAAACACGGGCGATGTCGGTGACAGGATCAGTCCTGCATCCTAACGCTTTGAGCCAATTGTTCCACCCCTTGCCCGAATCCTCGGAGATCCGCGGCATGAGCGTGTTCTGTTACGTCAAGCGCAGGATTTCATCGTGTTCCATGCGAACCAAGTGACAAGTCATCCGGAGGTCGTCCAAGGGAGGCATGACAGCCATGTCGCTCCGGGGCCAAGAAGGCGTGGGAACCAGAAGCCGCTCGAAACGGACATGTCAGTCCTACCTTTTGGACTCAGTTCGAGATGCAGTCTTCATCTCACCTCCCAGAGGTCGGGATAGAAAGCCTTGGACAGGGTGGGACGTAACAGGGGGCTTGAAGGACGCGCTGCAAGCGGGCGGCTCTTCGTCGTCGCCGACCCAACGGATCCGGGCCCGGATCCGTGATCAGACCTTGAAGCTTCCCACCCGGTGTTGCAGGTCTGCGGCAAGGCGCGCCAGTTCCTCGCTGGCGGCGGTGATCTGTTCGGCACCCGCCGCCGTTTGCTCACTTCCATCGCTGATATTGACCACGTTGCGGTTGACCTCCTCGGCCACCGCGGACTGCTCCTCGGCCGCACTGGCGATCTGGGCATTCATGTCGTTGAGGGTCCCGATGGAACGGCTGATCACCTGCAAGGACTCTCCCGCTCGTGCCGCCTGCTCCACACCCGCCTGGGCCTTGGTGCGCCCCTCGCCCATGGACTTGACCGCCCGGGCGGCACCTGACTGCAGACGTTCGATCATTTCCTGTACTTCGTTGGTGGAGGCCTGAGTGCGGGAGGCCAGGGTCCGGACCTCGTCGGCCACCACCGCAAAGCCCCGTCCTTGTTCGCCAGCCCGGGCAGCCTCGATGGCGGCGTTCAGGGCGAGCAGGTTGGTCTGCTCGGCGATGCCCCGGATCACATCCAGCACCTTGCCGATCTCGTCGCTATCGGCCGATACGGTACCGATGACCTCGGCGGATTCTTCCACCTGATGGGCCAGTGCCCGGATGGTTTCGATGGTCCGCTCCACTTCCTGAGTGCCTTCCCTGGACTGCTCGTCTGTACTGCGTGTGGTGCTGGCTGCTTCGGAGGCGTTGCGGGCCACTTCCTGGACTGTGGCTGCCATCTCATTCATGGCGGTGGCCACTTGCTCCACTTCCGACTGCTGGTTACGCACCTGCTGGCGCGTTTCGCCACTGGTGGCGGACAATTCTTCAGCCGCTGCCGCCAACTGTGCGGAGGCTCCCACCACCTGCTTGACCAGTCCATGCACGCGGTCGGCAAAGCCATTGAAGGCTCGCGACAGGTCGGCCACCTCGTCGCGCCCCTGTACCGGCAGGCGCTGAGTCAGATCCCCATCTCCCTCGGCGATGGCTTGCAGATGAGCGGTTGTGGCCTTGAGAGGCGTGACGATGACCCGGGTCAGCAACCAGCCCAGCATGACGGCCGAGGCCAATGCC
>NZ_JAJNAO010000015.1:0-73232 GCF_022227625.1 Ectothiorhodospira variabilis
TGTGAAAACCCCGATCGGTCACCCGGTCGGGGTTTTTTTTGCCCGGCGTTCGGGGATGCCCAAAGCCTGGGGGCGCTGCGCGGGAGCGACTGGGACGGCCGCTAACCCCCGGTGGAGGAAACCGCTGGCGAATCGCTCATGCCTAGCATCGGTGCCAGGAATCTGCCCGTATGCGACACAGGCACTGCAGCGACCGCCTCCGGCGTCCCCGTGGCAATGATCTCGCCGCCGCCGGAGCCGCCTTCAGGGCCCAGGTCGATGAGCCAGTCGGCGGTCTTGATCACGTCCAGATTGTGCTCGATGACCACCACAGTGTTGCCGTGATCCCGAAGGCGATGCAGTACCTTGAGCAGTTGATCCACGTCCTCGAAGTGCAGGCCGGTGGTGGGTTCGTCCAGAATGTACAGGGTGCGGCCGGTGTCCCGTTTGGAGAGCTCCCGGGCCAGTTTCACCCGTTGGGCCTCGCCACCTGATAGGGTGGTGGCGTTCTGTCCCAGTTGGACGTAGGAGAGCCCCACGTCCATCAGTGTGTCCAGCTTGCGTTTGACCACCGGGACGGCTTCAAAGAAGTCCACGGCCTCCTCCACGGTCATCTCCAGCACTTCGTGGATGTTCTTGCCCTTGTAGCGCACATCCAGGGTTTCGCGGTTGTAGCGCTTGCCCCGGCAGATGTCGCAGGGCACGTAGACGTCGGGCAGGAAGTGCATTTCCACCTTGATGACGCCGTCTCCCTGGCAGGCCTCGCAGCGTCCACCGCGGACGTTGAATGAAAACCGGCCGGGTGCGTAGCCGCGGGAACGGGCCTCCTGGGTGCCGGCGAAGAGTTCGCGAATGGGGGTGAACAGGCCGGTATAGGTGGCCGGGTTGGAGCGCGGGGTGCGACCGATGGGGCTTTGGTCGATGTCCACCACCTTGTCCAGGTATTCCGCCCCCTCCACGCGCTCGTAGGGCGCCGGTTGTTCGCCCGCCTTGTTGATCCGCAAGGCCATGAGCCGATACAGGGTGTCGTTGATCAGGGTGGATTTCCCGGAGCCGGATACCCCGGTAACGCAGGTGAGCAGGCCTACCGGGACGTCCATGTCCACGTTTCGCAGGTTGTTGCCCCGGGCGCCGATGATGCGCAGCAGGCGCTCCGGGTCCACCGGGTGTCTTTGGGTCGGGACTTCAATGCGTCGGCGCCCGCTCAGATACTGACCCGTGAGGGACTGTTCTGTCTGGCTCACCTGTGCGGGTGTGCCCTGGGCCACCACGCGGCCTCCGTGGCGTCCGGCGCCCGGACCCATGTCCACCACGTGGTCGGCGCGCCGGATGGCGTCCTCGTCGTGTTCCACCACCAGGACGGTGTTGCCCAGGTCCCGCAGGTAGGTGAGGGTGTTGAGCAATCTTTCGTTATCCCGTTGGTGCAGTCCGATGGACGGTTCGTCCAGGATGTACATCACGCCCACCAGACCAGCACCGATCTGCGAGGCCAGGCGGATGCGCTGGGCCTCGCCTCCAGAGAGGGTGTCGGCGGAGCGGTCCAGGGTGAGGTAGTCCAGGCCCACGTTCACCAGGAAGTTCAAGCGCGCCACGATCTCCTTGACGATCTTGTCGGCGATCTGTCCCTGCTTGCCTGGCAGGGACAGTTCCGTGAAGAAACTGTGGGCATCGCCGATGGGAAGCGCGGTGATCTGGGGGAGGGTGCGGTCGTCCACGAAGACGTTGCGTGCGGCCTGGTTCAAGCGGGTGCCCTGGCAGGCGGGACAAGGATGCATGGACCGGTACTTGGCCAGTTCCTCCCGAACGGCGCTGGAATCGGTTTCCCGGTAGCGGCGCTGCAGATTGGGGATGATGCCCTCGAATGCATGTTCGGATCGGGAGCGGCGGCCCCGTTCGTTGGCGTACTCGAAATGGATCTTTTCCCGGCCGCTGCCGTGGAGCACCACCTGGCGGACTTCGTCGGGCAGTTCCTCGAACGGGGTTTCAATGTCAAAGCCGTAATGGGCCGCCAGGGACTGGATGAGCTGGAAGTAGTAGGCGTTGCGCCGGTCCCAGCCGCGCACGGCGCCGCCGGCCAGACTCAGTTCCGGATGAGCCACCACGCGCTCCGGGTCGAAGAACTGCTGCACGCCCAGCCCATCGCAGGTGGGGCAGGCGCCCACCGGGTTGTTGAAGGAGAACATGCGCGGCTCCATCTCCTGGATGGCATAGCCGCAATGGGCGCAGGCGAACTGGGAGGAGAACACCAGCGGTGCGCGTTTCGGGTCGTCCAGCCAGGCCACCAGGGCCAGGCCCTCGGAGAGGTTCAGGGCGGTTTCCAGGGACTCGGCCAGGCGCAGGCCGATGTCTTCTCTTACCCGGAACCGATCCACCACCACTTCGATGGTGTGCTTGCGCCGTGGCTCCAGGCTGGGCGGGTCGTCCAGTTCGATGAGTTCTCCATCAATCCGGGCCCGCAGATAGCCCTGGGCCCGCAAGCCTTCCAGCACGTTCAGGTGTTCGCCCTTGCGTTCCTGCACCACCGGGGCCAGCAGCATCAGTTTGTCGCCTTCCGGGAGCGCCAGGATCTGATCCACCATCTGACTCACCGTCTGTGCCTCCAGGGTGGTGCCATGCTCCGGGCAACGGGGCGTGCCGGCCCGGGCGAACAGCAGGCGCAGGTAGTCGTAGATCTCGGTGATGGTGCCCACGGTGGAACGCGGGTTGTGGGAGGTTGTCTTCTGTTCGATGGAAATGGCCGGGGAGAGCCCCTCGATGTGGTCCACATCCGGCTTTTCCATCATGGACAGGAACTGCCGCGCATAGGCCGACAGGGACTCCACATAGCGTCGCTGCCCCTCGGCGAACAGGGTGTCGAAGGCGAGCGAGGACTTGCCCGATCCGGACACGCCGGTGATGACGATGAGACGGTCTCGGGGAAGCACCAGGTCCACACTCTGAAGATTGTGGGTCCGGGCGCCGCGGATGATGATCTGTTCCATGGAGTGATCGCTTCGAGGGGGCGGAAGGAGTGGATCCACCCCAGTGACAGATTGCAGGCAAACGACTAATGTAACATGATCCCCGCCCCCCAAGCCGTCCCGGCACAGGGGATCCGTGGGTCGGGGAGTGCGTCCGGCATCACGGATGATCCGGGCATCAGGGAATGATTCGAATCGATTTGAAATGGACCCAATGAGGCGTTAGGAGCGAACATGGCAAGAGGTATCAATAAAGTCATCCTGGTGGGCAACCTGGGGAATGACCCGGAAGTGAAATACATGCCCAGTGGCTCGGCGGTGGCCAATGTGAGCATCGCCACCACGGATCGCTGGAAGGACAAGCAGAGCGGCGAGATGCAGGATCGCACCGAGTGGCACCGGGTGGTGTTCTTCGGTCGTCTGGCGGAGATCGCCGGGGAGTACCTGCGCAAGGGCTCCCAGGTGTATGTGGAGGGCCGCTTGCAAACGCGCAAATGGCAGACCCAGGACGGTCAGGATCGTTACAGCACCGAGATCGTGGCCAACGAGATGCAGATGCTCGGTGGCCGGGGTGGCAGTGGAGGCGGTAGCTCCAGTGGCTTCGATTCCAGCGGCGGCCAGTGGGACCAGAGCCCACCCCGTGACCAGGGCGGTCCCGGATCATCCGGGGGGCAGTCCTCGGGTCAATCGTCCGGCTCGCGCCCCGGGCCCAGTGATTTTGATGACGATATACCCTTCTAGGATTTACCTGAGTCATAATCTGTAAATAATCTAACATAAGGCCCTGTTGTACAGGGCCTTTTCTTTTTCTTTCCTCAAAATCCGTAAAAATTTCGCTTGCGTAATTGTCCGCATAAGTGTACCTTGACTTTTTGTCAAGTTTGAGGAGCGGTCATGACGATATGTTATCAAGTAACTAGATTCGTCATGGACAGTGGTGAACGCTATTGCCTGCTCAAGGAGCAGGCTACTTGCCTGCCCTTGTACTATCCCAATCTATATCTACTGACCCAGCTCCGTAATCGAAGCGTTGCATTTGCGACAATCGAAGCCGAAGCGGCACACTTAGCGGTATTTCATCGCTACCTGATTCGTCGAGGCATAAACCTGGATGAGCGTATATCCACTGGGATGTTGCTCAGGGACTTCGAGCTAGAAGACCTCTATCACTTCACGCAAAGAAAGGCGCTCAAGGTTTCAACTGATGTGCTCGATAATTCGCTGTTCATGCTTGAAGAGTTAGAGGAATCGACCGACCCAGTCGGGAGCAGTACTCATTACGCGAGACTTACGGCAACTGCCAACTACATACAGTGGCTCGCTAGGCATCTATTGGAGAACCCTCCGAAAGATTACGCAGAGCAGATTAGTTCGATCTGTAATCAAATAAAAGAACGACGCCCTAGCCGTAAAAATAGAAATCGCAACGGCTTGGGAAAATCGCTAACCGATGAACAGATAGATCTTTTGTTTGAAGTAATGCGGCCAGGAGCCGAGCTCAACCCATTCACTGTCTCAGTGCAAAAGAGAAACCGATTAATCGTCCTCTTGTTATTTCATCTAGGGATCCGAGGTGGGGAGTTGCTGAATCTGCGCATACGCGACATTGATTTTAGTGCCAATCAGCTCAAAGTCGTGCGTAGAGCCGACGAGACTGGTGATGCCAGAACAAGAGAGCCAAATACGAAAACGCTAGGCCGAGTATTACCCTTGGGTGATGTGTTAGCTAAGGAGCTTCATGATTATATTGTGAATGAACGCCGCAAAGTTCCTCATGCTAAAAGCAATGACTACCTCATTATTACACACAAGGAGGGACCTACTCAGGGGGCACCAATATCAAAGGCTGCCTACTACAAGGTTATAGCAGTGGTTCGATCGGTATCTCCTCAATTATACGAGATGTCGGGCCATATGTTCCGACATACATGGAACCGGAAGTTTTCGGAAAAAATGGACGAGATGGATTCGCCAATGTCTCCTGAACGCCAAGAGCAGGTAAGATCGTTTTTGATGGGCTGGAAAGAGGGTTCAAATACGGCATCTCTCTATAATCGTAGGTTTGCTGAGCAAAAGGCACACGAAGCCGCATTGGATATGCAGAAAACGAGTGGTGTTCGTGTCCCCCGGGGATTGGCCGATGAAAAGTAATAGTTTGCCTGTGGTGTCTTCTATAGGAAGTCATCGTATTCACGCGAGAGCCGACGGGTACACGTTTATGCTGCTAGACGATAAATGGGTCTTGAGTAAGAACGTGTCCATTCATGTGCGTTTGGTCGCTGACCTTCTTGAGGAGAATGCCCGGCTAGGCTTTCTCAAGACACTTGCTCATTACGCCTCCAGCCTTTCTGCTGCACATGCGGAAAACAATTTCATGCGTTTTTACCATATGCTTCGATCCACGGGAGCGTCGGAACTTAACGATAAAGTTTTAATAAATTATCGATCTTCCCTTAATTCCGAAAATGAATGGTACCTCGGAGTTATTCGCGGATTTCTAAGGCGCTGGTATAAGATGGGCTTTCCCGGAGTTAGTAACGACCTAATACGACTCTTGGACGGCTGGAGGTTGCGAGGTAATCGGAAAGGCGACGCCATCAAACGGAAGGACCCCAGTAGCGGCGCCTTAACAGATATCGAGCTACAGGCATTCAATGAGGGTGCAGTATGCGCATTCGAGCGTAACTTGATATCCCTTTCGGAGCTAGCGATGAGCTTGGTGGTGAGCAACACCGGACGTCGCCCAGGTCAAATTTCACATCTAAAGATCGTGGACATTGTGGAGGGCAAAAACGCCAAAGATGAGCGGAGCTATCTGCTAAACATCCCACGAGGTAAACAGGGGGATGGGTTTCGTGCGGGCTTCAAGGCCTTTGCGGTGACTGAGGATCTCTGGGCAATCCTGTCGGCGCAAGCGAGAAATTCCATAGAACAAACGAAAGCTCTGCTCGGCTTTGATCTCCAGGAGGTGGACCGCAAACAGATACCATTATTTCCGGATCTTGCGGCCATGAAGTTAGTGACTTCCCCAAAAGAGCTACGCGAACTGCTTGGAACCGACAAGCTTCACATTGCAGCAGCAGAGATAACTGACGTGCTGCAGTTCGTCGCTGAGGCAGGAGATGTTGTGTCAGAGCGTACGGGCGAGCCGCTCCGAATCAACGCACGGCGGTTTCGGTATACAACCGGCACACGTGCAGCGCGGGAAGGATTCGGTGAGCTCGTGATTGCGGAGCTCCTTGACCATTCAGATACTCAAAATGCCGGAGTCTACGTTAAGAATATACCCGAGCATGTTAAGCGTCTTGACGAGGCCATAGGCTACCAGCTAGCTCCACTGGCTCAGGCCTTCGCTGGCGTGCTCGTCGACTCTGAAAGGGAGGCAAAACGTGGAAGCGACCCAGCCAGCAGAGTCCGTACTGAGGCAGGCCACGGAATAGGGACATGCGGCGAGCTTGGCTTTTGTGGTGCGAATGTGCCAGTACCATGCTATACATGCATGCATTTTCAGCCCTGGATGGACGCGCCTCATAACGAAGTCTATCAACACCTGATTAGTGAGCGCGAACGGCTAATAGACGTAACTGGGGACATGCAGGTGGCAGCAGTTCTGGATCGGAGCATCATTGCGGTTGCTGAGGTGATTCAGCGCTGCGAGCAGCGACGCGAGGAACTGGCTAAAAGTGGGATGGCTGATTATGACTAAGGTGCTTCAGTTCAAACCAAAAGCAGAACTGTCCGCTGGAGAAAACCTGAGTTCATTTATCTGGACATGTCGTAACGATCTAACAGTGTTTGGCGTGGACCTCGATTGGAGTTCACCCGTGTGGCCAAACGTGACAGTATTCGCAAAGCTGGGGGTTACCACGCGCAAGCCTCAGAATCATCAGTTAATGGACTCCGGGTTTAGCGATTTTGCGAAAGCTTATTTTAGATATCAGCAAGGGCAAAAGCCGACGGGAACGAAGAACGAATCGAAGGCATTAAGGGCGATCGAAGCCGCGTTGCTGCAGGTAACCGGAACTGCCGATATTAATAAACTCTCATTTGCTGTACTTGATGAGGCGGCCATGCTTGCCAAGCGGCATTACTCTGCGGGTGCAGCCTATCATTGTGGTCGGGAAATTGAGCGGCTAGCCGATTTTGTCAATGATCACCGGTTGGTTCGTCCGTCAGTCAAGGGTTGGAGGTCGCCGATTAAGCGTCCTGACGACAAGAACAAGACCGGGAGTGCGGGTAGGGCCGAACGTGAAAAAAAATTACCAAACAATATCGCATTGAATGCTTTGGCGGAAATATTTGCAACCAACCCAAGTCATCCCCGAGATATCTTTACGACGTCAACATTTGCGATGCTGATGTCTGCGCCGTCACGCATAACAGAGCTCTTATCTCTTCCTGTGGATTGTGAGGTCATCGAGTGTGACCGAGATGGAGTCGAACGATACGGCTGGCGTTTTTTCTCCGGGAAAGGATTCGATGGTGATATCAAATGGATTCCGACTACTATGGTGCCAATTGCTAAGGAAGCAGTTAGTCGGATGACCCGTCTCTCCGAGAACGCGCGTCGACTTGCGAAGTGGATAGAAGAAAATCCAACAGATTTCTATCGCCACCCTGGATGTCCAAATAAGACTGATGATGAACGATTAACAATGGCGGAAACGGCTTTGGCGCTGGGGGCTGTTAATGGTGACGTTAATGCGGCGAAGGCCTTACTATATAGACGAGGGCTCTCATGTGAGGATGGCGCTCATACCTTGAGGGGGCTATGGATGCATATCATGGAAAGATTGCCATTGGATTTTCCTTGGTTTGATAAAAAGAGGGGCATTAAGTACAGCGAAGCCCTCTTTGCACTGAACAAAAATCAGCTTGCTACAGGAAAGTGTTGCCTGTCGTTCGAGCTTCATAAGCCGACAAATAACTTTTTCAATAATGATCTGTCTCCTCGAGAATCTTTGGGAACCGATGGGCATCGTAGCATTTTTGATCGCTATGGCTACAAGGATGAAGATGGTAGCCGGCTTAAGCTTCGGTCCCATCAAGCAAGGCACCTACTGAACACGATCGCACAGCGAGGAGGCCTATCGAATCTAGAGATTGCGAAATGGTCTGGGCGGGCTGACGTTAGACAAAATCGTACATACAATCACATGACTGAGTACGAATTGGTCGGAATGGCAGAATGTATGGATGTTTCAAAGGAGCTATTTGGCCCAGCCGGAGAGGTATTAAAACATCTTCCGGTTACTACCCAGGAATTCAATACTTTGGAACGTGCCGCAGTACATGTGACGGAGTTTGGCTATTGTGTGCATGACTATACGATGAGCCCATGTGAGAAGTATCGGGATTGTTTGAACTGTACGGAGCAGGTTTGTGTGAAGGGGAATACTGAAAATCTCACGCGTATTAAGGCACGTCTTGAGAGAGTAGAGGACCTTTACAGTCGCGCAAAAGATGCGGTGGAGCAAGGGGATATGGGTGCAGACCGCTGGTATCAATATCACCAGAAGACAGTTGCTCGACTTCGGGAGTTGGTCTCAATACTGGAGAGCCCAAGCATAGAAGATGGTGCGCAAATAAAGTTAAGAGGTAATGATTTTACTCAATTTCGGCGGGTGGCCGAGAAGAAATCAAAGGATGTGAATGAGGTTCAATGCGAGGAGGCCGCCATGCTGCAAGATGTAATGAGAGCACTAGGAGGTGGATTTGGCAAAACACTTAAGTAGTCGGGATATAGAGGCTATTATTAGCCTCATTCATGGATGGACGGATAAAAAGCTAACGTGGGATGCGATTTGTGAGGCGGCAGAGCCATTGGTGGGTAAGAGGCCCACAAGGCAATCTCTGAATGCCCATGATGAGATAACAACCGCATATAAGGTCGTAAAGAAAGGGTTGAGAGAAGACGGGCCTAGGAGGCCGCGCTTTGGGAGCTTGAAGATAGCGGCTGATCGGGTATCTAAGCTAGAGCGTGAGCGGGATCAATTGAAAGAAGAAAATAGGCTGTATAAGCAGCAGTTTGTTATCTGGCAATATAATGCATATAAGTATGGGCTTAAAGAGCACCAATTGAATGAGCCCCTACCTATGATTGATCGGGAGCGTGATGATGGAACTAAGCGTTAACCTTGATTTGCCTAGCGCTTAGCTTACCGTGTCGTCGCTTGCCTGCGTGAGGGGCCGTGAAAGAGAAAGAGGTAAGGACATGAGGCATATTTCTTGTTTGAAGCTTAGTAGGCGTACTGGCGTTTTTTTGTTTGGGTGCCTGTCGCTATTTCCCATGACTTTAGCAGCATCTGGGGGAGGTGAGACCAGTCGGAACTATTGGGCAGCAGCCGAGGTGTCAGATCGTAGTTATGCTGGAGTAGAGCGGTTTTCTCAACGCATATTCGTTAAGCCAGGCCTTTCGAGGGTGGAGGTGGAGCAGGCGTTGGAGGAAGCTGCCGTCGAGCTTTACGAAGAGATGAATGCAGATGCGGTGGTGATCTTCGCATACCAGGAGGGGGATAATCACATGGTGTCCTTTACTGTGGGCAAAGCGACATACGCCCCCGGTGGGAATTGGGCGAATGCAGGGTCATCAAGGGAGGTCGAGTTGCGTCTAGAAGTTGCTGAAGGCTATTTTTCAAGGGGTGATTCCGTTAATGATAGTGGAAGTGATGTAACGTTGCATAATGACCGTGGGAAGATCGGGCTGTCACTCTCGCCTGAGAATTGGGGTGACGATTGGATCATAATCTGGATTCCATCGGGTACAAAAGCGAGTATCGTCGATACATATGAGGCGCAACTAACAGCGAGTCATCAATTGGTGCGATATCGAGTGCGTCTTGAGAAAGGAGGGGAAGAGTATGACGGATGGGTTCATGAGTGGGATATACGTTGATTATCATGTCAAGTGTCTTTTCAAGTATGAGCGTTACTCGCAGGACTATTGTCGTACCTTATTGTCTGGTGGCGCTATCGTTATTGAGGTTAGGCACGGCATAGCCTTCGCGTGAGGTGATATCGCACTTGGTTGAGCCAAGATATTCAACGCTCACGAATCCATGCAAAAGGACGAGAAGTAAGACTACAATGAATGGGGTGTTGAGAAGGAAATGCAGTGAGTGGCTGGGCAAGTGGAGCCTGTCTCATCGCTTGACCGCATCGAGTAATCGGCTGACGGTTTGATCAAGTGTAAGGGCTTGCGCCTTGGCCAAGGAGCGTAACCGGGAGGCCGACCCCCGACTAAGAGCGATTTTCGTTAGCTGTTGACGTGAATGTTCAGCTTGGCGCATGGCAGCTCGATAACGCTGCCAGCCCAACACAGTAGGTCAGCGGGAAAGCCAATCCACAATCGCCTGGGCGGTAATGGTACTGATGCCCTCAAAAGCCGCGCGTGCTTCTTGGAGGTCTCCAACTGCCTTATCCGCATCAGGCGCATTGAGCGGCCGAGCCCAGTACCCATGAGCCCGCATGGCTCCTGTCCAGCCTCGTAAGCCTACTCGTCGTGGCCGCGCCATATCGTTCGTGTCAATTGAATGCGTTAGGTGCTAACATCAGAATTCGACTTTTATGGGTTCTCAAGCTCAAGGGTTAGTTGAGTTTTTTAGAGGCAGTCTCGTCCCGCTGGCGGGGTGTAGCCCCCGTCTCTCGCCAAGTGTCACACGACAACGCAGGAATAACAGCCACTCCGATACAGTAAAACAGCATCATATGCGTGTGGCTCTCCTGATGTTATCTGCTGAAGGCGGTGGCGATTCGGCTGGATTTCCATGGGGGTGTCAATCCGTGAAATAATACGCCAAGTGCGCTAGCCTCCGTTTCATGAGATGATCAGTATCGAGTGTGAGGCATGGACACCGATAGCCATGGCGAGTCGTAGGTTATTGATGCTGCAGCCAAAGAAAACAGCAGTGTGTATATCGTAATTACATGCTGGGTAGATTACGAAACCTTCAAGCGAAGCCTTCCGATGCAACGATAGTAGTATGGCAAACTCATCTTGATGGCGAGTTTGCGCATGGGGCGGGTGATGGTTGAAACGGATTTAGTGATGTCGCATATAAGTAAGACTTTTCCAGCCTGGGAAACGAATATGGGTTCTAATGTGCTGTTAGGGCGTAAAGGTGACCCCATGACTAGAAAAATATTGGCCTGATCGGCATGTGGCGGAAGTGGCTGTGCACATCAAGAGGCTGAAAGAGACGCTTGCTTCCTGCGCGCATGAGCCTCCGCGTTAGAGGCGTTTTTATCAACATCTTGGGAGGAGGGGGGGAATTGAAGCAGTTTCTCAGGTTTCAGATTTCTGGACTGACATTCATGCTCTGGCTGGTTGTTTTCGGAGTTGGTGGGCGGACTGAGGGATTTCCTGATCTAGTGAAAACTCTATATGGTGAAGCAGAAAACGTAAAGATATTGGCCGGAGTCGTGGCGGCTCTTCCGGTCGGAGTTTTAATCCATCAATTCTCTGTGCTCTTCAAAAATTGCGTGGTTGGGCGTTTCTGGAGCGCATTTAGTGATTATCCTGAATATATTGATTTTTCTGATAGAGCTGAACAGAAAAAATACTATTTGGATAAAATTAGCAACCTAAATTCCTTCTACTATGTTAGAGTTGATAATGGAATTTTGGCCCCGTTTCTTGCGTGGTTTGTGGGTAGCGTGCTGGTCGGAGGTGAAGTTGCTCAATACTTAATATATACTGCAATTCTCACAGCGATTGTTACTTTAGCTTATATCCCTAGAATTCATTTAGAAATGCAGTGTCTACAGAATATGCTCGCCAAGTCAGGTTCGTTAGATGCATCGAAAAAGGCCTAACCAACCGCGCTTACCAGGCGTAGTGTTCGCTGCATCACGACTCGAAAGACGCCATAAATCCCGGCATGAGGCTTTAGCTAGGGACGCTCGATGGAGGTAGTAATATACTCAAGCCTGTTTGGCGCTCCTTGCCGCCGCATTGGCAGCGTGGTTAGCTGTGCAAAACTACTTTCGGCAACGGGAGCATGAGCTCATTTGATCCAGGTACCTGGAGGGCAGCCTGGATCTCCTGGCCTAACAAATGGCGCATGTCTCTGAAGTGCCCAGCCACAACTGGGCTCGTTGCCTCGCGATTCTCAAATCATATAGAGATCTTGAGGGCCGGTTCGACCTTGAGGAATTGTCGAAGGGCTTCATCGAGCTTCAATCAAGCAAGCATAATGTGGTAGCTGATCATCGCCTTTACACACTTACTGGAACCTATGATTACTGGGAGGCGTACCAGCATGCAATGACATATTTTGGGAGCGAAAACGCTGTTCTTGTAAAGGAAATACCGGAGGCTATTCGGGGCGTCTTGTTGCAGAGCAGGTTAATGAGCGTCATTCTTACATGGCTCAGCATGCTTTCGTTCATTAGGGGAATCTGCGCGAAAATATGGATAAATACGTGGCCACCCGGCCTAGGTGAAGAGCCGCTTGAATTGGTATTTCGCAAGACTCGTAAGCGAAATTGAGTCAATATATGTCATTAGGTTAAGGGAGAGGGTGTATGGACCATCGTGTCGCAATTTCATTAGCTTTCATGCTTGTGTTGTTACTGCCGTTAGTGGCCGGGTGTTCGATGAGTGAGGTAGGCGTCCCGCAAAGTCTATCCCCACCATATAAGGCCGAAATGGAAGAGGCGGAGCGACGGGGTTCTCCGTTGGTGATAACAGGTATAAGAACTTCTAAGCCTAACACCGCTGGTGGCGTGGACCTTCATATTGACTTTATTTCGGTCAGTGATTCACCGATCAAGTACGTCAATTTTGTTGTTACTCCGTACAATGCTGTACATGATGCGGTTTCATCTACAGTAGATGGACGAAGTGATGCCCAGGTTAGGTCGACTGGCCCACACTATCGTGGCTATACGGCCTCGGGCAAATATTGGCGGAATGTTTGGTACAACACATCAATTACTTGTGCAGCCGTTAAGTCAGTAATAGTCACATTTATGGATGAAACCTATAGGCATTACAGCGGAGCTAATTTAGGAGATGTATTCGCTAGGGGGCACCTCAATTCATGTGGTAACAATCTCGCAGGGTCGGCCCTTGATAATGGTGCAATCTCAAGAGCTACACTTGTGACAAGTAAAGGAGATATTGTTATTGAACTCTATTCCGCGAAAGCCCCAAAGACAGTTGCGAATTTCAAAACCTATGCTCGCGAAGGCTTTTATGATAACACGATCTTCCATAGGGTGATTCCTGGTTTTATGATTCAAGGTGGCGGGTTTACCCCTCAGATGCAGGAGAAGGCCACCCGTGAAGGAGTTCGTAGTGAGGCAAATAACGGCCTTAGCAATACGGTGGGGACAATCGCATTGGCACGCTCTCCTGATCCTCATTCGGGTACTTCGCAGTTCTTTATTAATATTAGTAATAATAGTTTCTTAGACTTTACTTCGGAAACTCGTAGAGGGTGGGGCTACACTGTGTTCGGAAGCGTGGTTGACGGGATGGGTGTCGTGGAGAATATCGCTAACAGTCCTACCGAAATACGCGGAGAACATAGGAATGTTCCCCGTGAAGCCGTCCTACTCAGGGAGGTTATAGTAAATTAATGAACCTTATGCCGATGTCGGTATAAGGTTCACAAGACGGCGAATGTGCTCAACAAGCTGCCCAAGTCGGTTCAGCCCAAGGTCAAGTCTGACCTCCAGGAAATCTGGATGGCGCAGACCCGAGAAGGGGCTCACAAGGCCTTTGATCGCACCCTGAAGCGCTTCGAGGCCAAGTACCCCAAGGCGATGGCATGCCTGAACAAGGACCGGGATGAACTGCTGGCGTTTTACGATTACCCGGCGGACCATTGGGTGCACATCCGCACCACCAACCCGGTTGAATCGACCTTCTCCACGGTTCGCCTGCGGACCATACGCAGCCGGAACTGTGGATCCCGGGCGGCGACCCTGGCGATGGTATTCAAGCTGCTTCAGAGCGCCCAGAAGCGCTGTAGACGCATCAAGCATTTCCGGAGGCTGGAACTGGTCGTCAACAACGTCAAGTTCCAGGACGGGCAGCAAGTAATTGATCAGTCAGACAGGAAGGCCGCCTGATCGTTGTACACCAGATTTGACAACAACTCAATTGTGGACGAACAAGGATATAGAGAGTCCGGCTTTGATTTGGATAAGGTTGTGTGTCAAGGCTTAAAGAAGTTGAAATCTAGCTCATATGCTGGGTCGTATTCTAGAAATTACAAGCACATGGATATGTGCCAAATTCTTGAAGAGTGTACGCCTGAGACTGCTGCTGCATATATTCCGTTCTTGGAGTTACGTGATATTGATCTCGACTTGCTCCGTCAGTTTCTAATTGAAAACGAAGAAAAGTTTGATCATGGCGTATCAAGCTATGCAAGCAGTTTTCGCAAGCTTGCGGCACTTTATGATAGGTTGAGATGGGGTTGGCATTAGTGGAGTGGTTTAATTAACCCGGTTCACATGGGGCGTTACTTCCGAGTGTAGTGGATCGTCTCTGTGGTTGAGTGTTGGTGTTAAGTAGATAACAGAGCTTGGGGTGGGAGTTTAATATTTGGCGTGGTTTGTGACTGCATATCTGACTTGCCGGAGCTCGAGATGAAGTCCGTAGATTGGTGGAAGAATTTTGCGTTGGGCATGGAATTGGATGCTGCCGGTACTTTCGTCTATAACGGTGTTAGGGCGTTGCACGGGTTGCCTTCGCTTAATCACCCTGTTGATTGTTTTGAGGTTCTCTACAATTTGTCTGTAGGAATCGAGAGATTACTGAAGGTTGCAATTATACTTGTTGAGCATGAAGAGCAGGTGAGTTTGGAGCAATTAGAGCGGAGTCTAATTTCTCACAATACAATCGAGCTCGCGGATCGGATTAATAGCAGGCGAAAGTTGGAGCTTGCTAATGTGCATCGTGAGTTCCTGTCGGTGCTCTCCCGATTTTACAAAACGCATCGTTATGGACGGTACTCAATAAGTAACATTCCCGAAATCGATGAAGAGCGAAAATTATTGCTCCGATTTATATGTAAGCACGGGAATATCCAAATGGATATCGGTGATGAGTTCTCCCTAATACCAAATTCCGACAAAATTCGTAGATTTTTTGGAACGGTTGTAAAAAAGATATGTGATGAGGTCTTTAGGGTAGTGAAGGACCGTGCCAGAGAACTGAATATTTTTACGTATGAGATTCGCTCCGATTCTAAAGCAATGAAGGTTTTCTATGGAGAGCGTTTGGATTTCTTGGATGAAGACATCAAGAAAAAGGAGCTGTTATTGTTCCTTATGAGCGAAAAAGCGAAGGGGGTGCATCGGGCCATCTTCCAAGAAGTGGACGCGCTAGATCTTGATCCAACAATGGTGGCCAGCTATATACACGCATTGGTTAATGACGTTCATTTGCCGTATGTCGAAGGTGAGATAGACGAATTGTATATGGAAATGCGTGACGTAAAGGGTCGTCTTGGGATTCTTAGAGTTATTGACAATGAACATCTATCATTCGATGATGAAGGCGAGACGTAGGAGTGGCGCGGTCTGACAGATTTGTTCTGGTAGAGGGAAAGCTTGCCTCGAGTTTTCGCATGGAAGCATGGTCGTATGCGCATGTAATGCCCTCTGCTTTGCGGCCTGAAACGGGAAGTGAGTTGGTCAGAGTAGCGGTCGCTTCAACGCTGCTTGAGACACTGCCCGCCCCCGAGTTGTCGTTGGGTGGTTTGTAAAGTTTTTCCACCGAGCCAAGAGTGGCTCCCTTAATTATGGACAAAAAAGTGGACAAAATGGCATCAAAGGGCGTGTAAGTGTATAAAAAATAACGGAAAAACGCTTCCTTATTACCTCTTAGGTGTATGGTTCCCTTTTAAATAGGACCTGACATGCCCCCTGTGGGAGCGGGCCTGCCCGCGAAAGCGGCGGCCCCAATCCCCCAAGCGCTGCTAACGCAGCGATTCGCGGGCAGGCCCGCTCCCACAAGGGTCGATCTGTCCCCACCGCTACCGGGCGGTCCCTCATGCCGGGCTGCCCCGCAGCTGGCGTTTTGGCGGGCCTTCTGAAACGGGATGCCTGTTCCAGGATGATGCCCCCGCAGATTTGAGTGCCCCTGATGAAGGGGCACTGTGTTGGTGGGGGCACCGTGGGAGCCGGCTTGCCCGCGAATGGCGGTGATGCCGGGCTTTTGGCCTGTGCCACCCGCATTCGCGGCCGGGGGGCGCTCCCACAACAGGCGGCACACGGCCGGGCCCCATCGGCCCGCGACATTCAGCCGGATCACGGTTAAAATCTTCCCATGACTCTCAAGATCCATATCCAGACCCACGGCTGCCAGATGAACGAGTATGACTCGGGCAAGATGGTGGACGTGCTGCGGGCTTCCCATGGGGCGGAGTTGACGGACGATCCCGCCTCGGCTGATCTGTTGCTGCTCAATACCTGCTCCATCCGCGAGAAGGCCCAGGAAAAGGTCTTTTCGCTGCTGGGCCGCTGGCGCCAGCTCAAGGACAGCCGCCCGGGCGTGCTGATCGGCGTGGGGGGCTGCGTGGCCAGTCAGGAAGGGGAGGTGCTGCGCGAGCGGGCGCCCTTCGTGGACCTGGTATTCGGCCCCCAGACCTTGCATCGTCTTCCCGAAATGCTGGATCGCGCCCGCCGGGAGAAACAGCCGGTGGTGGATGTCTCCTTCCCCGAGATCGAGAAGTTCGACCGCCTGCCCGAACCCCGGGCCGAGGGCCCCACGGCCTTTGTCTCGGTGATGGAGGGGTGCAGCAAGTACTGCACCTACTGCGTCGTGCCCTTCACCCGCGGCGAGGAGATCAGCCGGCCTTTCGATGATGTGCTGGCCGAGGTGGCGCAGCTGGCCGCCCAGGGGGTGCGGGAGGTGAATCTGCTGGGGCAGAACGTGAATGCCTACCGCGGCCCCATGCATGATGGCGAGATCGCCGACCTGGCCCTGCTGATCCACTATGTGGCGGCGGTGGACGGCATCGACCGCATCCGCTTCACCACCTCCCACCCGGTGGAGTTCTCCGACAGCCTCATCCAGGCCTTTGCCGATGTGCCCGAGCTGGCCAGCCACCTGCATCTGCCGGTGCAGAGTGGTTCGGATCACATCCTGGCGGCCATGAAGCGCGGCCACACAGCCCTGGAATACAAGTCCCGCATCCGGCGGCTGCGGGAAGCCCGCCCGGACCTGTCCCTGTCCTCGGATTTCATCGTGGGCTTTCCGGGTGAGACCGACACCGACTTCGAGGCCACCATGCGACTGATTGAGGACCTGGGGTTCGATCAGTCCTTCAGTTTCATCTACAGCCCTCGCCCGGGCACGCCGGCTGCCAATCTGGAGGACTCCGTACCCCTGGAGGTGAAGAAGGCGCGCCTGCAACGCCTGCAGGATCGCATCAACGCATCGGCGCGGGCCATCAGCGAGGCCATGGTGGGTTCGGTGGAAACCGTGCTGGTGGAGGGCCCGTCCCGCAAGGATCCGGCCTGCATGGCCGGTCGCACCGTCAATCACCGCATGGTCAACTTCCCCGGTGGCCCGGAGCTGTTGGGGCGTTTTGTCCCCGTGCGCATCACCCAGGTCATGAGCAACTCCCTGCGCGGTGAACTCGTGCGTGATCCCGCACACCCACGACCGACGCCCGTGGCGGCGAACGGCGCCTGATCCAGCTATACTTTTCAAGACACGCAACACGTCCAGTGGCCTGACCCGACCTTGACAGATCAACCTGCCGACCCCAAATCCGCGGCCCGACCCTCCTCTGTGGAGTTGTCGCTGGAGCCCGCTGACAACCTGCGCCTGGCCAATCTCTGTGGCCAGTTTGATGAACACCTTCGATTGCTGGAAAAGCGCCTGGGGGTGGAAATCAATAACCGGGGCGCCCGCTTCAATATCATTGGTGACACGGAGCCTGCCCAGGCCGGTGCCGAGGTGATTCGTGATCTATATCGCATCACTGCGGGCGAGGCCCTGACGCCCGAGCGGGTGCACCTGCACCTGCAGGAGTCTCAGGTGGACCTGCTCATGGAGCGCCGGGACAGTGCCGCCGACGAGGATGAGCCCGTCCTGCGCCTGCGCCGCGGCGTGATCCGGGGGCGCGGTGCCCATCAGATGCGTTATCTGCGCAACATCCGCACCCACGATCTCAATTTTGGCGTGGGTCCTGCGGGGACCGGCAAGACCTATCTGGCCGTGGCCGCTGCCTGCGAGGCTCTGGAGACGGACCGGGTGCGTCGCCTGGTGCTGGTGCGCCCGGCGGTGGAGGCGGGTGAACGCCTGGGATTCCTGCCGGGGGATCTGGCCCAGAAGATCGACCCCTATCTGCGTCCCATGTACGACGCGCTTTACGAGATGCTGGGATTCGAGAAGGTGGCCAAACTTCAGGAACGCAGCGTCATCGAGGTGGCCCCGCTGGCCTATATGCGCGGGCGCACGCTCAATGATGCCTTCGTGATCCTGGATGAAGCCCAGAACACCACACCGGAACAGATGAAGATGTTCCTCACCCGCATCGGCTTTGGCTCCACCGCCGTGGTCAACGGGGACGTGACGCAGACGGACCTTCCCCATCCCCGGCAGTCGGGTCTGCGCCATGGGGTGGAGATCCTCAAGGATGTGAAGGGCGTCAGCTTCACCTTCTTCACCGCCCGGGACGTGGTGCGCCATCCCCTGGTGCAGCGTATTGTCGAGGCCTATGACGCCGGAGATGCCGGCGGCCAGGGTGCCTGACCATGGACTCTCGGACCCAGGTCCAGTATGCGGTGCCTCGCCGGGGCATCCCCGCCCCCGTGTCCCTGAGCCGTTGGGTGGATCTGGCACGCCAGGGCGCCCCGGGTTCCGTGGTCATCCGGGTTGTGGACGAGCATGAGAGCGCCCAGCTCAATGGCGCCTATCGTGGCAAGCGGGGCCCCACCAATGTGCTGTCCTTCCCCTTCGAGGCGCCGGAGGGCATTCCGGTGGATCATCTGGGCGATCTGGTGATCTGCGCCCCTGTGGTGGCCCGCGAGGCCCGGGAGCAGGGCAAGGCGTCCCGCAGTCACTGGGCTCACATGGTGATCCACGGCGTCCTGCATCTGCGCGGTTACGACCATCTGGACGAGGCCGATGCACACGAGATGGAAACGATTGAAACATTGCTGATGGCAGAATGCGGTTATGACGACCCCTATTCCCTCCCTGACAACCCCTCTGAAACGACACCCTCATGAACACTGATCGATCTAGTCACCCCGGGACCCGCAGCTGGGTGGAGCGCTTCAGCCTCGCCCTCTCCTCGGAGCCCCGGGATCGTAGCCAGTTGGTGGAACTGCTGCGCAATGCCCACCAGCGCCAGATCATCGATCCGGATGCCCTGGGGATGCTTGAGGGCGTGATGCAGGTGGCCGACATGCAGGTGCGGGATATCATGATCCCGCGGGCACAGATGGATGTGGTGAACCGGGATGCCCGGCTTGATGAAATCGTGCCCTTTTTGGCGGAATCGGCCCATTCCCGCTTTCCCGTGATCGGTGATGACCGGGATGAAGTGGTGGGCATTTTGCTGGCCAAGGACATGCTGCGTTATTTCACCCCGGAGGGGGCGGAGGGTTTCGACATGCAGGACATCCTGCGCCCCGCCGTGTTCGTCCCAGAGGCCAAGCGGCTGAATATCCTGCTCAAGGAGTTTCGGAACAGCCGCAACCACATGGCCATCGTCGTGGACGAGTATGGTGGCGTGGCCGGACTGGTCACCATCGAGGATGTGCTGGAACAGATCGTCGGCGAGATCGATGACGAGCACGATATCGACGATTTTCTTACCCATATCCTGCGTCATACCAATGGCCGCTTCACCGTCAAGGCACTCACTCCCATCGAGGAGTTCAACGCCTATTTCAACACCCAGTACAGCGACGAGGCCTTCGACACCATCGGCGGTTTCATCGTCCATCGATTCGGGCATGTACCCAAGCGGGGCGAGGAGCTGGTATTCGATCGTTTCCACGTGCGCGTGCTGCGCGCCGATAACCGCCGTGTTCATCTGTTGGAGCTCAGCTACCGGGACATGCCCGCAGTTGAATCCGAAAACGCCTCCTGACCGCGGTCCCGCTGACGTTAAAGACCCCTCCCTCCCATGACTGCATCCGTTTCGGACCTCTCTCTGCCGCGGCGCATTGAGCAACACCCGCGCCTGGCGGCCCTGGTGGCCGCCCTGGCCGGTGTGCTGCAGGTGCTTGCCTTCGCACCTTTTGAAGTGCGTGCCCTGAGCATTCTGGCCCCCGCCATCCTCTTCATCCTCTGGGTGGGTGCCAGCCCGCGCCAGGCCGCCTGGCGGGGCTATGCCTTTGGGGTGGGCCTGTTTGGTGCGGGCGTCTACTGGGTGTATCACAGCCTGCACCTGTTCGGGGCGGCCATCGCGCCCCTGGCGGCCCTGATCACGGCGGGTTTCGTGCTGGCCCTGGCCCTGTTCCCGGCCTTCATGGGCTACCTGGTGGCGCGTTTGCGCGTGCGGATGCCCGGGCCCTGGGCATTGATCCTGCTGATGCCGGCCCTGTGGGTGCTGTTTGAATGGTGGCGGGGCTGGTTCCTCACCGGCTTCCCCTGGCTGCTGCTGGGGACGGCCCATCTGGACACCCAACTGGCTGGCTACGTGCCGGTGGTGGGTGTCTTTGGAGTGAGTGCGCTGGTGGCGGTGATGGCCGGCTGCCTGGCCTGGGGACTGATTCGCGGGCAACGGGCAGCACTGTGGGCCGGCGGTGTCATCCTGGCCCTGTGGCTGGGCGGTGCGCTGCTCTCCCAGGTGGAGTGGACGCGTCCCACCGGCCAGCCCCTCACCGCCAGTCTGCTCCAGGGCAACGTCGCCCAGGAGGAGAAACTGCTGCCGGAGCATCTGCCCCAGTCCATGGCCCTGTACGCCCAACTCACGGAGGAGGCCTTTGGCAGCGATTTGATCGTCTGGCCCGAGACCGCGGTACCCACCTTTCACCGCCGACTGGAGCCGGAATTTCTCGGCCCCCTGGCCCGGGCGGCGCGGGCCCAGGGCAGCACGATGATCACCGGCATCTTCACCTACGATCCGGAAACCGGGAACATGTACAACAGCATTGCCCGTCTGGATGGGGCAGGCGAGGCCGAGTTCTACCACAAGCGCAAACTGGTGCCCTTTGGTGAGTATCTGCCGTTGCGGGGCCTGCTCATGTGGCTGGACGACTTCATCGAACTGCCCATGGCGGACCTGTCCCGTGGGCACGGAGGCTGGACCCTGGAGGCGGCGGGGGTCATTCTGGGACCCTCCATCTGCTACGAGGATGCCTTTGGCTCGCAGATCATCCGCGCGCTGCCCCGGGCCCAGTTGCTGGTGAATGTGACCAACGACGCATGGTTCGGCGATTCCATCGCCCCTCATCAGCATCTCGAGATCGCCCGGGCCCGCAGCCTGGAAACGGGGCGTGAAATGCTGCGGGCCACCAACACGGGTATTTCAGCGGTCATCGACCATCGGGGCCGCATACGGGATCAGTCACCCCAGTTCGAGACCCATGTGCTGACCGCACACACACAACCCCGGGATGGGGCCACCCCCTACGTGATCTGGGGCAACTGGCCGGTGGTCCTGTGGGCTGTTGCCATGGTGGTGGCCCTGCCGCTGCTGGCCCGCCGCCGCACCACCTGAGCGACGGCCCTGGCTGCCCCACCCGTCGCTTCAGCCCCGTACGCGGTGAAATTCGGTGGCGCGGCATTGGGGGCAGGGTGGGATGCGCCCGCTTTCGGTGAAGTGCAGCTCCTTGCCGCACTTGTCGCAGCGGAGCACACCCGGGCCAGCCACTTCACCGGTATGCCAGACGCCCACCACCCGGGCCTGGGCCTCCAGTTCTGCCAGTTCCACCCGGGTGCGATCGGCAATGGAGCCCAGCAGGTCCAGCAGCCGGGCCTCGATCAGTTGCAGGTCCATGCGGAACCATGTCTGGTAGTCGCGACTGGACTCGGTCAGGTAGTCGCCCATGTCGTGCAGGTCCCGGCGGATGTAATCGGCCACCTCGTGCGCCTCTTCCCGAGTGATCTCCCCCAGGTCCACCGCCCGCTTGCGGGCATGCTGAATGGCCTGCTCCAGACTGGGCGCAGCCCGCTCCTCAGCCGTTTCCACGGCATGCTTCACCCGCTCCAGCATGGTGTCGTAGGCATGGGCCAGAGTGTCCTTCACCGGATGTTCTGATTTTTGCTGCTCTTGTTCGGCCATGGTTGTGCCCTCCTGGTGGAAATCGCTGACGCCGCAGTCTCAGAGCCTACCAACTCTTCCGTTGGACAGCTATGCGTGCCCATCGTCTCGGGGGTCACGGCTTGACGACCCCATCAGTTGTTCCCCTGCCGCGCGCACTGGTATTCTTTTCGGTCTTTCCGCACGTCCCGGGCCCGACCCATGCCGCTCTGGGCATGCCCCGTTGCGTCCCGCGAACCCGTATCCAGATCCCAGCCGGTGTGACCATGCAAGAACAGTATCAACCCGAGACCGTCGAGACTGAAGCGCAGGCCTGGTGGGCCGAGCAGGATTGCTTTCGCGCCCAGGAGGACCCGTCCCGGGAAACCTTCTACTGTCTATCCATGTTTCCCTATCCCAGTGGGCGGCTGCACATGGGGCACGTGCGCAACTACACCATCGGCGATGTGATTGCCCGTTACCAGCGCATGCAGGGCCGCAATGTGCTGCAGCCCATGGGCTGGGACGCCTTCGGCCTGCCCGCCGAGAACGCCGCCATGAAGCATGGTGTGCCCCCGGCCCAGTGGACCTACGAGAACATCGATTACATGCGCGGCCAGTTGCAGCGCCTGGGTTTTGCCTATGATTGGTCCCGGGAACTGGCCACCTGTACGCCCGAGTACTACCGCTGGGAGCAATGGCTGTTCACCCGACTGTTCAAAAAGGGGCTGGTCTACAAGAAGACCGCCGTGGTCAACTGGGACCCGGTGGATCAGACCGTGCTGGCCAACGAACAGGTCATCGAGGGCCGCGGCTGGCGCTCCGGCGCCAAGGTGGAGCGTCGCGAGATCCCCCAGTGGTTCCTGCGCATCACCGACTATGCCGAGGAACTGCTCAATGGGCTGGACAATCTGACCGGCTGGCCGGAGCAGGTGCGCACCATGCAGCGCAACTGGATCGGTCGCTCCGAGGGCGTGGAGGTGGCCTTCCCGGTGGACGGTGGTGAACCGCTGCGGATCTATACCACCCGCCCCGACACCCTCATGGGTGTGACCTACATGGCCGTGGCTGCCGATCACCCCCTGGCCCGGCAGGCCGCGGAAACGCGCCCGGAAGTGGCTGCCTTCATCGAGGAATGCCGGCACAACAGTGTCTCCGAGGCCGACATGGCCACCCTGGAGAAGCGGGGCGTGGCCACCGGGATCGAGGCACGCCACCCCATCACCGGAGAGCCCGTGCCCGTCTGGGTGGCCAACTTCGTGCTCATGGAATACGGCACCGGCGCCGTCATGTCCGTGCCCGCCCACGATCAGCGGGACTGGGAGTTCGCCCGCGCCCACGGGCTGCCCATTCGCCAGGTCATTCGTCCGGCGGACGAGACGGCAAGCGTGGACCTGGCGCAGGAGGCCTTCACAGACAAGGGGGTACTGATGGCCTCCGGCGAGTTCGATGGGCTGGACTTCCCCCAGGCCTTCGAGGCCATCGCCGGTTATCTGGAGTCCCGGGAACTGGGTACCCGCCAGGTGAATTACCGTTTGCGGGACTGGGGCGTATCACGGCAGCGTTACTGGGGTTGCCCCATCCCCATCATCAACTGCCCCAGTTGCGGTGCCGTGCCGGTGCCCGAGTCACAGTTGCCGGTGGTGCTGCCCGAGGACGTGGCGTTCGATGGCACCGGGTCACCCATCAAGAAGATGCCGGAATTCTACAAGACCACCTGCCCGGAATGCGGCGGCGAGGCCGAGCGGGAAACGGACACCTTCGATACCTTCTTCGAGTCCTCCTGGTATTACGCCCGCTATACCTGCCCGGACAACCATGACGCCATGATGGATGAGCGTGCCGGGCACTGGTTGCCCGTCAATCAGTATGTGGGGGGTATCGAGCATGCCGTACTGCACCTGCTGTACGCCCGCTTCTTCCACAAGCTGATGCGCGACGAGGGCCTGGTCCCGGGGGATGAGCCTTTCACCCATCTGCTCACCCAGGGCATGGTGCTCAAGGACGGCGCCAAGATGTCCAAGTCCAAGGGCAATACCGTGGACCCCCAGGAGCTGATCCAGCGCTACGGCGCCGACACCGTGCGTCTGTTCATGATGTTTGCCGCCCCCCCGGAGCTGTCTCTGGAATGGTCGGATTCCGGCGTGGAGGGTGCCTTCCGCTTCATCAAGCGGCTGTGGAAGCAGGTGCATGATCACGTCAGCCAGGGCGCGGCCCCGGCCCTGGATCCCGCCAGCCTGAACGATGCCCAGGCGGATCTGCGCCGCAAGCTGCACCAGACCATTGGCAAGGTGAGCGATGATGTGGGTCGCCGTTACACCTTCAACACCGCCATCGCCGCCTGCATGGAGCTGATGAACGACCTGGGGCGTCTGGAAGGGGGCACCGATCAGGATCGCGCCCTGACCCAGGAGGTGCTGGAATCGGTGGTGCTCATGCTCTCGCCCATCATCCCCCACGTGGCCCATCGCCTCTGGCGTGAACTGGGCCACGAGCAGGCCGTGGTGGGCTGCGCCTGGCCGCAGGTGGATGAGTCCGCCCTGCAGAGTGACACCCAGGAACTGGTGGTGCAGGTCAACGGCAAACTGCGCAGCCATATCCGCGTGCCCACGGGGGCTGATCGGGCCGCCATCGAGCAGATGGCCCTGGCTGATGACAACGTGCAGCGTCACACAGAGGGCAAGTCCGTGGCCAAGGTGATCGTCGTGCCCGGCAAGCTGGTCAACGTGGTGGCCAAGTGATCCCCATGGCTCACCGGGCCCCGCGGGCCAACCTGCCTGCGGGCGGCGGTCGCAGCCTGGCCTGGATCGGGGTGGTGCTGGTGTGTCTCACCCTCGTCGCCTGCGGATTTCAGTTGCGTGGGGCGGGGGAACTGCCGCCGGAGATGGCCCGGACGGCCATCTCCGGCATCAGTGAGCAAGATGCACTGGCGCGGGACCTGGCCCAGTCCCTGCGGGCCAACGGCGTCCGGGTGGTGGAGCGGGACGAGGCCGATGCGCTGTTGCGCATCACCCGAATGGATACGGGGCGCCGCACGCTGTCGGTGGGTGGAGATGCGCGGGTGAGTGAATACGAGGTTTATCTCACCATCGGCTTCCAGGTGGAGGGCCTGGGTTCGGAGTTCGAGATCCCCACCCAAACCCTGACCCTCACCCGGGATTATCTCTTTGATCCCGCCGGGGTGCTGGGGCGCTCGGAACAGGAGCGGGTGCTGCGCGAATCCATGCGCCGGGACGCGGTGCAACTCATCCTGCTGCGCCTGCAAAGCGCCGCCCGCTGAGCCTGCAGCCCATGCAGCTTCGTCCCGAGCAACTGGAGTCTCACCTGGAAAAGGCCCTGGCGCCCATCTATCTGCTCTCCGGTGACGAGCCCTTGCAATTGATGGAAGCGGCGGATGCCGTGCGCGCCGCCGCCCGGCTCCAGGGCGTGGAGGATCGTGAGGTCTTCAACGTGGACAAGGGGTTTGACTGGGAGCAACTCTCCGCCGCCGCCGAGAGTCTGTCCCTGTTCGCCCGCCGACGCCTGCTGGAGTTGCGCATGCCCACGGGCAAACCGGGCGCTCAGGGCAGCAAGGTGCTGCAGGCCTACGCCCGGCGACCGGCAGAGGACACAGTACTCCTGATCGAGACCGGTCGACTGGACGCCAGTGACCGCAAGACCGCTTGGTGCAAGGCTCTGGAATCGGCGGGTGTGCTGGTGCAGGTGTGGCCGCTGGATCTGGCCGGCACCCAGGGCTGGATGCAGCGGCGAATGCGCCGGCATGGTCTGCAGCCCACCGCCGATGCGTTGCGTCTGCTGTCAGAACGCGTGGAGGGCAACCTGCTGGCCGCAACTCAGGAGATCGACAAGCTGGTATTGCTGAGCGGCCCGGGGCCGGTGGATGCCGAGGCGGTGCTGAGCGCCGTGGCCGACAGTGCCCGCTTCGGCGTTTTCGACCTGGTGGATGCGGCCCTGGCAGGCGAAACTGCCCGGGCCGTGCGTGTGCTCCAGGGCCTGAGGGATGAGGGCATCGAGGCGGTGCTGGTGCTCTGGGCCCTGGCCCGGGAAATCCGCAGCCTGCATCGCATGGCCGAACAGGTGGAGGCCGGCAAACCGGTCCAGCAGATCCTGAGCGGCGTGCGCCCCCAGCGCCGTCAGCCCATCGTGCGTCAGGCGCTGCGGCGCCATGGTGAGATGGGCCTTGGGCGCCTGCTGGCCAGCTGCGCCCGGGTGGATCGGGCCATCAAGGGCCGCCATCCGGGCAACCCCTGGGATGAGTTGTTAGACTTGACCTTGAATCTGGCGGGGACCCGTGTGGTCCCGGACCATTCCCCTCTGACAGGAACACCGTAGTGTCCGATACAGCAAACGATGACATCCGGAACATGATGCAGGAGATGGGTCATCAGGCCCGTGCTGCGTCCCGGGAACTGGCGCGGGCCGAGTCCGGCGCCAAGAATGCCGCGCTCACGGCCATGGCGGAGTTGATCGAGCAGCGTGCCGATCAACTCATGACGGAAAACCGCAAGGATCTGGAGGCTGGTGAGCGTAACGGCCTGGATGCAGCCATGCTGGACCGGCTGGCCTTCACCCCGGAGCGCCTCGGCGTCATGGCCGAAGGCCTGCGTCAGATTGCCGCACTGCCGGATCCGGTGGGGGCCATCAGTGATCTGAATTATCGCCCCAGCGGTATTCAGGTGGGGCGCATGCGGGTGCCCCTGGGGGTGATCGGCATCATCTTCGAATCCCGGCCCAACGTCACCGTGGACGCCGCCGGCCTGTGTCTCAAATCCGGCAACGCGGCCATCCTGCGGGGCGGCTCCGAGGCCATTCATTCCAACCAGGCCCTGGCTGGCTGCATCCGTGATGGCCTGGCCGCCGCGGGCCTGCCGGCGAATGCGGTGCAGGTTGTTGCCACCACCGACCGTGCGGCCGTGGGTGCCCTGCTGCGCCTGAAGGATCACGTGGATGTGATCGTGCCCCGGGGCGGCAAGAGCCTGATCGCCCGGGTGAGCGAGGAATCCCTGATCCCGGTGATCAAGCACCTGGACGGCATCTGCCATGTGTACATCGATGACCACGCTCAGCTGGACAAGGCCACGCGGGTCACCGTGAACGCCAAGACACAGCGCTACGGCACCTGCAATACCCTGGAAACCCTGCTGGTGGCCGAGGGCATTGCCCCCCGCGCCCTCAAGGCCCTCAAGCCCCTGTTCGATGAAAAGGGCGTGGAACTGCGCGGATGTCCACGTACCCGCGATTTCCTGCCGGATATCGCCCAGGCCTCGGATGCGGACTGGGATACCGAATACCTGGCCCCGGTGCTGTCCATCCGGGTGATGGCAGGTCTGGATGAGGCCATCGAGCACATCAACACCCATGGTTCCCAGCATACCGACAGCATCATCACCGAGGACTACACCCGTGCCCGGCGCTTCCTGCGCGAGGTGGATTCCAGTTCCGTGATGGTCAATACCTCCACCCGCTTCGCCGACGGGTTCGAATACGGCCTGGGTGCCGAGATCGGCATCAGCACCGACAAGTTGCATGCCCGCGGGCCGGTGGGTCTGGAGGGGCTCACCACCCTCAAGTTCATCGTTCTGGGTGATGGCCATGTACGTGGCTGATCAGGGTGGAGTGAGGCGCCCGTTGGACTCATGATCGGCATCCTGGGCGGCACCTTCGACCCCATCCACTTCGGCCATCTGCGTCCGGCCCTGGAGGTGCAGGAACACCTGGGCATGGATGAGGTGCGCTTCATCCCCTGTGGTCTGCCGCCGCACCGGCGGCAGCCGGCGGTATCGGTGGCGCATCGCGCGGCCATGGTGGAGCTTGCCGTGCAGGGGCAGCCAGGGTTCGTCATGGACCCCAGGGAGTTGCAGCGCGAAGGCCCCTCCTACAGCGTGGACACCCTGGAGAGCCTGCGGGCGGAGCTGGGCCAGGAGGTGCCCTTGTGCCTGATGCTGGGCATGGACGCCTTTGCCGGGTTGTCCTCCTGGCACCGCTGGCGGGAGATCACCCGACTTGCCCATGTGGTGGTTTCCCACCGCCCCGGGAGTCCCGCGTCCCATGACCTGGGTGACTGGATGCAGGATCATTGCACCCTGGATCCCCAGGATCTGCGCCGAACACCGGCAGGGCGGGTGTTCTTTCTGCCGGTGACCCAGCTGGATATTTCCGCCACCGCCATTCGTCGCCTGATTGCCCGGGGGTACAGCCCCCTGTACCTGACCCCCAGGGTGGTGGTGGATTACATCGCCGACCATGGCCTTTACGGTCCCGCGGCCACCCGTTAAACAAGAGACTCAAGATGCAGACAGAAACACTGACGCAGATCGTCACCGATGCCCTGGAAGACATGAAGGCTCAGGACCTCAAGGTGATCGACGTGCGTGGCAAGACCTCCATCACCGACACCATGGTCATTGCCACCGGCACTTCCAACCGCCATGTGAAGTCCCTGGCCGAGAACGTCCTGGTCAAGACCAAGGAGGCCGGCGTCATGCCTTTGGGCTCGGAGGGCGAACAGGATGCGGAGTGGGTGCTGGTGGATCTGAACGATGTGGTGGTGCATGTGATGCTCCCCCAGGTGCGTGATTTCTACAACCTGGAAAAACTCTGGCTCACCGATGAGCAGGCCCAGCCCGAGCCCGATGAGGACTCCCCCGAGGCAGCCGTGCGTCGCCTGCGCCGCTAGACCGTGCGCATTCATCTGCTGGCCATCGGCCACCGCATGCCGGCCTGGGTCAACGAGGGCTACCGCACCTATGCCCAGCGCCTGCCTGCGGAATGCCGGCTTGAACTGCGTGAGATCGCCGCGCCACGCCGGGGGCGTAGCGTGCCGGTGGAGCGTCTGCGGGAACAGGAGGGCGAGGCCCTGCTGGCCGCCGTGCCCCGGGATGCCTGGGTGGTGGCCCTGGATGAAAATGGCCGTGGTCTGGACACGGCCACCCTGTCGGGCAAGCTGGACGACTGGATGCAGTCGGGTCGGGATGTGTGCCTGCTGGTGGGTGGCCCCGATGGCCTTGCACCGGCGTGCCGGGCGCGGGCCGATTTCACCTGGTCCCTGTCGCCGCTGACCTTCCCGCACCCCATGGTCAGGGTGATCCTGGCCGAACAGCTGTACCGGGCGTGGTCCCTGCTGCGCGGGCACCCCTATCACCGCGAATAGAGTTTCATCCGTCATGCTGATCCTTGCCTCCGCCTCGCCCCGTCGCCGTGAACTGCTGGATCAGATCGGGGTCTGCCATGAGGTGCGCCCCGTGGATGTGGACGAAACCCCTCACCCGGGGGAGGCGCCCGATGAGTTCGCCCGGCGCATGGCCCGGTCCAAGGCCCTGGCCGGTGCCCACCATGCTGCGGGACGTCCGGTGCTGGGGGCCGACACGGTGGTCAGTATTGACGGTGACATCCTGGGCAAGCCCATGGACAGGGAGCATGCCCTGGACATGCTGGGCCGCCTTTCAGGGCGGGATCACACGGTGTATTCCGCCGTGGCTCTGGTTCAGGGGGAACGGATCCGGGATGCCCTCAGTGCCACCCGCGTGCGCTTCAAGTGCCTGTCGTTGCGTGAGCGGGAGGACTATTGGGCCAGTGGCGAACCGGTGGACAAGGCCGGTGCCTATGGCATCCAGGGCCTCGCTGCCCTGTTCGTGGAACATATCGAGGGCAGTTACAGCGGCGTGGTGGGCCTGCCGCTGTTCGAGACCGGGGCCTTGCTGGCCGGGGACTGAAACCCTTGGCATCCTGTATCGTGTAGTGGGCTTCGCCTCTCCGGGCGCCCAGACACCTAGCAACAAGGCACCGAAGAATGATGGGTACGGAAATTCTCATGAATGTCACTCCCCAGGAGACCCGTGTGGCCCTGGTGGAAAACGGCGTGTTGATGGAGCTGAACATGGAGCGCGCCCGACGGCGCGGTCTGGTGGGCAACATCTACAAGGGCCGGGTGAGCCGCGTGCTGCCCGGGATGGATGCCGCCTTTGTGGACATCGGCCTGGAGCGTGCCGCCTTCCTGCACGCTTCCGATGTGGCACCAGTGGAACGCGAGGAACTGCCCCGGGAAGAAACCGAACGCAACGAGCCCATCCAGCGGCTGTTGCGCGAGGGGCAGGACATCCTGGTGCAGGTGATCAAGGACCCGCTGGGTTCCAAGGGAGCCCGTCTGACCACCTACATCACGGTGCCGTCCCGCTATCTGGTGCTCATGCCCGGCAATACCACCATCGGCATCTCCACCCGCATCGAGGCGGACACCGAGCGTGCGCGGCTCAAGACCACCCTGGAGGCCCTGCAGGCGGAGGTGCAGACCTCCTATGGTTTCATCGTGCGCACCGCGGCTGAAGCTGCCCCCGTGGAGGCCTTGAAGAACGATGTGATCTTCCTGGAAAAACTCTGGCAGACCATCCAGCAATCGGCCCGGGCGGCCAAGGCCGGCTCCGAGGTTTACGCAGACTTGCCGCTCACCCTGCGCATCCTGCGGGACATGGTGGGGGTGGATCTGGAAAAGATCCGCATCGACTCCCGGGAGACCGTGCAGCGGGTGAGCGAGTTCGCCCGGGAATACGTGCCGGAACTGGTGGATCGCATTGAGCATTATCCCGGCGAGCGACCCATCTTCGATCTCTACAACGTGGAAGAGGAGATCCAGAAGGCCCTGGAGCGCAAGGTGGAGCTCAAGTCCGGCGGGTATCTGATCTTTGATCAGACCGAGGCCATGACCACCATCGACATCAATACCGGCGCCTTCGTGGGTCACCGCAACCTGGAAGAGACCATCTTCAAGACGAATCTGGAGGCGGCCCAGGCCATTGCCCGGCAACTGCGGCTGCGCAATCTGGGAGGCATCATCATCGTCGATTTCATCGACATGACCCAGGATGAGCACAAGCGCCAGGTGCTGCGCTCCCTGGAAAAGGCCATGGAAAAGGACTACGCCAAGAGCCAGATCTGCGACGTCTCGCCCCTGGGACTGGTGGAGATGACCCGCAAGCGCACCCGCGAGAGCCTGGAACATCAACTGTGCGAACCCTGTCCCACCTGTAGCGGGCGGGGCTATGTCAAGTCCGCCGAGACCGTCTGCTACGAGATGTTCCGCGAGATCCTGAGGGAGGCACGGCAGTTCGATGCCCGGGAATTGCTGGTGCTGGCCTCCCAGGCAGTGGTGGATCTGTTGCTGGACGAGGAATCCGCCAGCGTGGCGCAACTGCAGGAATTCATCGGCATCCCCATCCGCTTCCAGGTGGAGAGCCTGTACACCCAGGAGCAGTTCGACGTGGTGTTGCTCTGACGGCAAACCGCATGATTCACTAACCCCGGGGCAGATCACTTGTCAGTCAGGATTCTCGCCATCTCCATCCGGGTTGTCGTGGCCGCCATCATCCTGCTGGCTGCCCTTACCCTGGTCCTTCGGCTGGTGGTGCCCCGCCTGCCGGGACTGGAGTCGCGGCTGGAGACCGAGCTCTCCCAGCTGACGGGTCACCCGGTGACGGTGGGTGACGTCAACCTGCGCTGGTGCCTGGTCGCGGCCCGGGTGAGTCTGACCGATGTGCGCATCCACGCCCCCGATGACGCCGATGCTCACGCGCCCCTGCTCCAGGTGGGCGGTCTGCAACTGGACGTGAACCTGCCCGCCAGCCTGTGGCGCGGCCAGCCCGCCTTGGGGCGGATCCAGGTGCAGGACGCCGATGTGCATGTGCTGCGGGATGAGTCCGGTCGCGTGCAGGTTCAGGGCACCCCCGCCGCGAATGGCGAGGCGTCACCACCGGCCGATCTCACCGAACTCCTGGCCGGGCGCCACCTCACCCTCACGGACAGTCGGCTGCGCTGGGAGGATCGCACCCTGGGCATCGACTACCAGTTCGACGATCTGAATCTTGCCGTGGCCCTGGAGGGGAATCGCCTGCGGCTGGCGGGCGACGTCTTTTTGCCGGCCCAGTTGGGGCATGCCCTTCAGGTGGGCATGGACCTGCGCCTGTCCCCGAAGCGGGATCAATGGCGCGGTCGGGCCTACCTGAAGGCCCAGAATCTCCACGTTCAGGGTCTGCCCAGTGAGGCGGGCCAACGTGTGGGGCTGGAGTCGGGCCGACTGGGTGCCCGGGTGTGGCTCACCTGGGATCAGGGTCGGGTGGAGCAGGTTCACATGGAGCTGGAGGGTCGCGAACTGGAGCTGGCAGCCGATGAGGTGGGAGACGTTGTGCCTGCCGGCCTGGACCATATGGCGGGGCGGTTGCTGTGGCTACGAGAACCCGGGGGCTGGCAGTTGCGGGGTAGTGATATCCAGTTGCAGCGCCAGGGCCTGGCCTGGCCCGAAGGCGGATTCGATCTGCGCTATCGGCAAGACGACGAGGCTCGTCAGTTGCAGGGCCGCATCGATTACCTGCGCCTGGACGACATTGCTCCCTTGTGGGTACATCAACTGGTTCTGGCCCAGGCCTGGCGGGAATATGTGTCCGTGCTGGCCCCCAGGGGCACGGTGCATCAGGTGAGCCTGGATCTGCGCCTGCCCCACGATGCCCCCCCCAACCTGCACGCCCACGGACATTTTCGCGGGCTTGGGGTATCTCCCCACGGGCCGGTACCCGGCTTGCGCGGACTGGAGGGGGGCTTTGCCTTCACGGGGGATGAGGGAGAGCTCTGGGTCGACAGCGAGGGGCTGGAATTGACTCTGCCGGATCTGTTCGACCACCCCCTGTGGGCGGACACTGCCCGGGGCACGATCCACTGGAAACAAGGCCCGGGAGGGGGCGTGCTGAGCACGCCGGATCTGCTCCTGGCCAACGAGGATATTCAGGCCCGTGCCCGAGGCGGGTTGACCCTGGGCCAGCATCCGGGCATGGATCTGGTGGTGGAGTTTGGCGAAGGCAACGGCGCCCGCACTGCCCATTATCTGCCACGAGGCATCATGCCCGAGGAAGCCCATGAATGGGTGAGCCGGGCGGTGGTGGATGGGCGGGTGGTCTCAGGAGGCATGCTTTTTCGGGGGCCTTTCGCTGCCTTTCCGTTCCGTGAGGATGAAGGGCGTTTCCAGGTGCAAGCGCGTATCGAGGACGGCATCCTGGACTACCAGGAGGGCTGGCCGCGCATCGAGGCGCTCTTTGGAGAACTGGTCTTCGAGAATCAGGCCATGGAGGTGCGTGGCGCCCGGGGGCGTCTGTTCGATGCCCAGGTGAGCGACGCCCGGGTGCGGATCGACGATCTGCAAAGCCCGCGCCTTGAAATCGAAGGCGGGGTTCAGGGCAGGCTCACCGATTATCTTCGCTATGTCTCGGCAAGCCCCCTGGGTGAAGGGCTGGAGGCCTGGTTGCCCGATGTGCAGGTGGACGGCGAGGGGCAGCTGGATCTGCGCCTGAACATCCCCCTGCAGGGGCGCGAGGCCATGGAGCGTCCGGATCAGGTGGAGGGTGTCCTTGCGCTCCAGGGTAATCGCCTGTCCATGACGGGGCAGGATCTGGCCCTGGAGGCCATCCGGGGGCAGGTGGATTTCACGGAACAGACCGTTGAGGCCCGGGACATTTCGGCCCGGTTCAATGACGTCCCGGTCACCCTGAGTGTGGACCGCTTCGCCGACGGGGCACTGCAGGCCCGGGCCGAGGGGATGCAATCGCTTCATGCCCTGCTGGGCGAGGCCCTCCCCGAGGCTGTGGGCGCCCGGCTGGAGGGGGCCTCACACTGGCGGGCGCAGCTTCACATGCCGCCGGAGGGATCGCCCAGACTGGAGCTGGACTCGGATCTTGTGGGGGTGGCCTCAAGTCTGCCGGTGCCGTTTGAAAAGTCCCGTTCATCCAGTCGTCCTCTGGAGGTGGAGATTCCCCTTGGGGAGGCCGGTGGTTCCATCCGGGCGCGCCTTGAAGGGGATATTCAGGCTGTCTTCTCCCCCGGTGAGCAACCCGATGGGACCACGGGGGAGCTGCGCATTGGCCGCGGGGCGGCCCTGTTGCCGACCGAGGGAATCCGGGTGGTGGGCCAGCTGGATCGGGTGGACGTGGATGATTGGTGGGGGCTGGCCTCGGAGCTGGAGTCGGCCCCCCTGGAAGGTGTAGGCGGGGCGCTCAATGAAGTGGACCTGCAACTGGGGGCGGTGACCCTGGCCGGCGGCCGCGAAACCCAGGACATGAGTATCCATGCCCGGCGGGAGTCCGGCCAATGGGACCTGCAACTGGCCTCGCCGCTGGTGCTGGGCCAGGTGCTGATCCCGCTTGAACCCGACGATGAAACGCCCCTGGTGCTGGACCTGGACCTGCTGGATCTGGATCAGCTCACCCCGGGCGGGGAAGGGCAGGGGCTGGCCGCCCAGGTGGACCCGCGTCGGTTGCCGCCCATGGATATTCGCTTGGGCACGCTGATGACGGACGGGCGGCGTTTTCGCTCACTGACCCTGGTTACCGAGCCGACCCCCGAGGGGCTGGTGATCCGTGAGGGCCAGCTGGCGACGGCGGGGGAACAACTGCAGGGACGGATGCAGGGGCACTGGAACGTGGATGATGACGGGGCCCATCACACCCGGCTGGATCTGGAGCTGGACAGCGATGACCTGGGCCGCGGCCTCACCGACCTGGGCTTCGAACACGCCTTCAGCGGTGGCCGCGCCCGGGTGGAGGCCAGCCTGGATTGGCCCGAGGCTCCTCATCGCTTTGACCTGGCAACACTGGAGGGGACGGGTGAGTTCAAGGTCAGGGATGGTCGCCTCGTCGAGGTGGAGCCGGGGGCTGGACGCCTACTGGGCCTGTTCAGTCTCAACCTGTTGCCGCGGCGCCTGGCCCTGGACTTTCGTGATTTCTTCCAGCGGGGATTTGTCTTTGATGAACTCACCGGCAGTTTCCGTCTGTCCGAGGGCAATGTGTACACCCCGGATCTGCGCATCGACGGCCCCGCCGCCCGCATCCGCATCCAGGGACGCACCGGGCTGGTGGAGCGGGATTACGACCAGACCATCGTGGTGATTCCCAGCGTGCGCGGCACCCTGCCCCTGGCGGGGGCCCTGCTGGGCGGTCCGGTGGCGGGCCTGGCTGTGTTCGTCTTCGATCGGGTGGCTGGCGTGGGCGAGCACATCGACGAGGCTGCCCGGGTGGAATATCGTGTCACCGGCCCCTGGTCCAGCCCCCACGTGAAGGGCGTGGCGAGAGGGGGGGAGTAGGCGCAGGTTCGTCAATTCCATCTGAGTATTGCTATAGTACCGACATGTTGCCAAACCTCCGCAGGGCGCTGTTCCCGTACCTTATGGCTGCGCCCATGCTGGCGGTGGCCGGCGAACCCGTCTACTCCATGAGTGCCGACACCTGGTCCCGTCCCCGCGATGCCGGATCCCTGGTGTCCGAGCCCGCGCTGCGCAGTACCCTGTCGCGCTACGAATCCAGTGGCGGCGGTCACATCGTGCTGCGCCACCCCTCGGGCGAGCGGGGGCATCTCTGGGTGGCGGAATTGCAGGACTGGCTGGTTGCCCTGGGCGTGCCCTCCGAGCACATCCGGCAGGCACCCACGGACGACCTGGAAACACACATCGAACTCACCATCAATCCATCACCCTGACCATCCAAGGGACTCAACGTGACGATTGCCGCCGCCATTCAAATGGCCTCGGGTACCAACCTGACCGCCAATCTGCAGGAAACGCGACGCCTGATCACCGCGGCTGCCCAGTCGGGGGCCCGTCTGGTGGTGCTGCCGGAGAATTTCGCCCTGATGGGCAAGAGCGAACTCCACAAGGTGGAGATCCGCGAGGAGGATGGTCAGGGTCCCATCCAGGAGTTCCTGGCCGAACAGGCTCGCCAGCATGGCATCTGGCTGGTGGGCGGGACCGTGCCCCTGGCCTGTCCCGACCCCGGGAAGATCTACGCCAGTTGCCTTGTGTATGACGATCAGGGCCAACGGGTCGGTCGTTACGACAAGATCCACCTGTTCGATGTGCGCCTGCCGGACAACGAGGAACACTACGAGGAATCCGACACCATCATGAGCGGTGACCAGGTGGTGGTGGTGGAGACACCCTTTGGTGTGCTCGGGCTGGCGGTATGCTATGACCTGCGTTTCCCGGAGCTCTTCCGCGGACTCCTGGATCGGGGGGTGGAGATCATCGCCTTGCCAGCGGCTTTCACCGCCGTTACGGGGCGGGCCCATTGGGAGCCTCTGGTGCGGGCCCGGGCCATCGAGAACCAGGTCTACATGGTGGCTGCTGCCCAGGGGGGATACCACGTGAACGGCCGGGAAACCCACGGTGACAGCATGGTGGTGGACCCCTGGGGCAACGTGCTGGACCGTCTGCCCCGGGGCTCCGGCGTGGTGTGTGGCGAAATGGATCCAGAGCGCCAGAAGGTCATCCGCCGCAGCTTCCCCTCGATCTATCATCGGCGTCTGTCCTGCGACTTGACCTGAGGCGATCTGACCTGAGGGTTGCCCGAGGCCCGGTGGGCATAAAAACCCCAGGACCCTCGGGCTTGAATTACAGAACCAGCCCCCCAACACTGATCTCAGGCCCGGCACTGCGACCGGGATGAGTTGTCAGCGATCCCAAACCCGGAAGGCCCCTATCCATGACCCAGACACTGGAAACCGCACGTCATCACCTGCTTGATCCCTCCGGCCTGACCGATTCGGATCTGGATCGGGTGCTGGGCACCCTGGCCGGTCCCGGACTGGACGGTGGCGACCTTTACTTTCAACTGGCCCGGCACGAGTCCTGGGTGCTGGAAGATGGCATCGTCAAGGAAGGGGGCTACAACATCGAGCAGGGCGTGGGGGTCCGCGCCCTGAGCGGCGACAAGACCGGGTTCGCCTACACCGACGAGATCGCCCCCGCCTCCCTGATGGAGGCGGCCCTGACCGCCCGGGCCATCGGTCGCGATCACCGGGATGGCAGCGTGCCGGTGCGGCGGGCCACCCCGGCCCATCGCCTTTACCTCCCGGTGGATCCCTTGGGCACCCTGGATGAGCAGGCCAAGATCGAACTGCTGCAGTCCCTGGATGCCGAGGCCCGTGGCCAGGATTCCCGTATCAGCCAGGTCATGGTCAGTCTTGCCGGCGTCCACGAGGTGGTCATGGTGCTCAATACGGACGGCACCCTTGCGGCGGATATCCGCCCCCTGGTGCGCATGAATGTGCACGTGATTGCCGAGGATCGGGAAGGGCGGCGGGAACAGGGTTCCAGCGGCGGCGGCGGTCGTACCGGCTATGGCTTCTTCCTGGAGAAGGAACGTGGCCTGGGCTACGCCCGCGAGGCCGCCCGCCAGGCCCTGTTGAACCTGGAAGCCGTGGACGCCCCCGCCGGCACCATGACCGTGGTGCTGGGGTCGGGCTGGCCGGGTGTGCTGCTGCATGAGGCCATCGGCCATGGCCTGGAAGGCGATTTCAACCGCAAGGGCACCTCGGCCTTCAGTGGTCGCATGGGACAGCGCGTGGCCGCCCCCGGGGTCACGGTGGTGGACGATGGCACCCTGGAAGGGCGTCGTGGATCGCTGAACGTGGACGACGAGGGTACGCCCACCCAGTCCACCACGCTGATCGAGGACGGTGTCCTCAAATGCTTCATGCAGGATCGCCTCAATGCCCGTCTCATGGGCCTGAAGCCCACCGGCAATGGTCGCCGGGAGTCCTACGCCCACCTGCCCATGCCGCGCATGACCAACACCTACATGCTGGCCGGGCCCCATGATCCGGGTGAAATCATCGCCTCCGTGGACAAGGGGCTGTATGCCGTCAACTTCGGTGGCGGCCAGGTGGACATCACCTCCGGTAAATTCGTGTTCTCCGCCTCGGAGGCCTATCTCATCGAGGGTGGCAAGCTCACCCGCCCGGTGAAAGGAGCCACCCTGATCGGCAACGGGCCCGATGTGCTCACTCGGGTGTCCATGGTGGGCAATGACCTGGATCTGGATACCGGCGTGGGCACCTGTGGCAAGGAGGGCCAGAGTGTCCCGGTGGGTGTGGGTCAGCCCACCCTGCGGGTGGATGGCCTCACGGTGGGTGGCACCAGCCACTGACCCCTCATTGTCTCAGGCTGCGCCCGATGCATTCCCTGGCAGTCTTGCACCTATCCCACAAAGGAGCCCCCATGTCGCAAACAACCACCTCGGCCCTGGACGAGAAAGATCTGGAAGCCATCGTCAGCCAGGTGCTGGACGAGGCCCGCCGCGCCGGTGCCACCAGCGCCGAGGCCGCTGCCAGCCAGGACGCCGGGCTGTCGGTCAATGTGCGCCTGGGTGAGGTGGAAACCCTGGAATACCACAAGGATCAGGGCATCGCCGTCACCGTCTACATGGGGCAGCGCAAGGGCACGGCCAGCACCTCCGATCTCAAGCCCGAGTCGCTTCGGGAGGCGGCCGAGGCAGCCTGCCGCATCGCCCGTTACACGGCCGAGGACCCCTGTGCCGGTCTGGCCGATCCGGCACTGATGGCGCAGGACTACCCGGCACTGGACCTGGACCATCCCTGGGGTCTGACGGCCGATGAGGGCATCGAGATTGCCCGTGCCTGTGAGGCGGCCGCCCGGGAGCGGGATGCGCGCATCGTCAATTCCGAGGGAGCCGGAATCAACAGTTTTCGTGGCACGGCGGTCTACGGTAATACCCACGGCTTCGTGGGCGGCTATGCCACCACCCGGCACTCCCTGAGTTGCTCGGTGCTGGCCGGTGACGATGACGGCAACATGCAGCGAGACTACTGGTACACCGTGGCCCGGCACCGGGACGCCCTGCAGGCGGCACAGGCCGTGGGCGTGGAGGCGGCCGACCGGGCCCTGCGTCGTCTGGGAGGACGTCGCCTGTCCACGCGCCGCTGCCCGGTGCTGTATTCCCCGGATGTGGCCCGCTCCGTGCTCGGTCACTTCATTGCCGCCATCCGGGGCAGCACCGTGTATCGCAAGGCCTCGTTCCTGGTGGATCGCCTGGGCGAGCCGATCTTCCCGGAGTTCGTGCACATCCACGAGCAGCCGCACATCCCCCGGGCCCTGGGCAGTGCCCCTTTCGACAACGAGGGTGTGGCCACCCGGGCCCGGGATCTGGTCAGCGGCGGACGACTGGAGTCCTACGCCCTGGATACCTACGCGGCCCGCAAGCTGGGCATGCAGAGCACCGGCAATGCCGGCGGACTGCGCAACCTGACCATCGACCCCGGCCCCATGGACTTTGAGCAGCTGCTTGCCGAGATGGGCACGGGCCTGCTGGTGACGGAGTTGATTGGCCATGGCATCAACATGGTCACCGGAGACTATTCCCGGGGCGCGGCCGGGTTCTGGGTGGAGAATGGCCAGATCCAGTATCCCGTGGAAGAGATCACCGTGGCCGGCAACCTCAAGGACATGTTCCGCGACCTGCGGGCCGTGGGCTCGGACATGGACCTGCGCGGTAATGTGCGCACCGGTTCGCTGCTGATTGACGGGCTGACGGTGGCTGGGGAATAGACCCGAGCCGGTGGGGAGCCAGCACATGTGCCCATGCAGCGAGGGGCCACGCCCCGTCAGGTGGTAGAGGTTTCACTGCCGAAGATGGGTTCACGAAGCCCCCATTTGCCTGCCAGGGTCTCCACGGCGTTGAGCACTTCCTCGGCCCGGGCCGGGTGGTTGAAGCGGCCGCGGGCAATCCAGGCCAGGGCCGTTTCCCGGTCCGGCGCCAGGGAGAGCAGATGGATCAACTCCCCCGCCTGGGCGCCCGTGATCTCTCCCCCCAGCAGTGTGGCCGTGTCCATGTCGGCGATGAGCCGGACGAAGCCCGCCGTGTCATCCTGGCCCAGCGCACAGGGGGAGGTCTCGAAGGCGGCAAACCCCACGGCCGGTTCGTGGCCGGCGTCCTCCGCGGCATCCTCGTCCATGCCCAGGCGGGCCAGTTCCAGGGCACTGTAGACCACCACGGGCACCTGCCCGGGGTCCTGCTCCCGGGTGTTGCCGGTGATGATGTTTTCAATGGCCACGGTGGCGTCGGACAGGGCGTGATTGGCTGTCATCCAGGGGCTGGCCACGTCGCCGATGGCATATACGTGATCGGCGCTGGTACGCAGGTGACCGTCCCGTTGCACAAAGCCGGCATCGTCCGTCTCCACCCCGGCGGCATCCAGTGCCAGTCCCTCGGTGTGGGGCACCCGTCCCGTCCCCAGGCAGACCCAGTCCACGGTCACTGCCTCGCCGCCCTCCATCCCCAGTGTGACGCCATCGTCATGGACATCCACCGACACGAAGCTCACCCCGCTTTGCAATGTGACCCCCTGGGCCGAAAGCGCATCCCGGAGGGCGGTCAGGGCCGGGCGGCTGAAGTTCAGGCGTCGGAGCATGGGTGATCGGGCCAGCCAGGTGACCTGCTTGCCCATCTGGCTGAAGATGAAGGCAAACTCCGTGGCCACCACGCCGCTGCCGATGATGGCGACGCGGTCCCCGGGCGGTGGCGGATCATCAAACAGCATGTCGCTGGTGAGCACCCGGCCCGGCACGGCCTCAAACGGTGGGGGAACATGGCTATGGGCACCGGTGGCGATGATGATGTGACGGGCGCTGATGGCCTGTTCGCCATGCTGAGTCGTTACCACCAGGGTGTGGGCATCCTGAAAACGGGCATGGCCGGTGAGTGTGGCCACCTTCAGGTGATGCAGATATTCCTGGTAGCTGCCCCGGATGTGCTCCACCACGGCGCGCTGATGGTTCCAGGCCTGGTCCATGCGGGCCTTGAGTTCTCCCTCCAGTCCCCGGTTGGCAAAACTGGATTGCGAGGCCACCAGGCGGGCGGTGTGATACCAGTCCTTCTTGGGCACACAGCCCCGGTTGAGGCAGCAGCCGCCCCAATCGGCCTTCTCGATGATGACCACCGACAGTCCCCGCAGGGCGCCCAGCACGGCCGCCCGATAGCCGCCGGGTCCGGAGCCGATCACTGCCAGGTCAACTTCCTTGGGTGTGTTGTCGGACATGGGGGCTCCCTGTGGGCTGGTGGGAGAGGATGTCATCGGGGACTGTCGTGCCACTCCAGGGAGCGGAGGTTGAGAACCACGCTATCGCCGTTCTGCTCCTGCTCCAGGCGCACCGGCAGGTAGTTCATGCGCGGCGCGAACCAGGTGCTGACAGTGGTATCCCTATCCTCGATCTCCCGGATCACGGGAATGGCCTCCACCCGGCCCATGGGGGTGGTGATGTTGCGCGGCTCTCCCACCGTGAAGTGATAGGTGCGAACACGGTCGCGATCCACGATGGTCTGGCTGAATTCCTTCTCGCCCCGGTGCAGCCTGTTGATCATGGCCAGTTGCAGGGCAAAACGATCCACCGCGTCGTGGGGCAGGTCCAGTTCGAAGGGCTTGTCATTGTGCATGCCCTTCACCCGATACTCCTCCCAGTCGAAACGGCTCTCGGTGAGCCGCTTGCGGCTGCCGCCGGTATGGCTGTAGAGGTACTCCTCGCTGCGCAGGCCGTCGGGCGTCATGCGCATGATGCTTTGTTCGATGATCTCGTCACTACGCACCCAGGAGAGCACGCCGGTGGGTCGCAGGCGGGCGCGGTATCGCAGGAACTGCCCCTCGCGGGTGAGGGTGATGTGTCCCACCACCGAGAGCCCCATCTTCTGGGCCTCGTACTCCGCGGTGTAGGAGGGCGGGACGAAGGGCATGGACTGGGCCGCTACCGGCAGACAGGCCAGCAACAGTACCAGGCCCAGCACCATGGCGAGCGCCGCGGCCAGGGGCCTGGGTGCCCGATCAGGCGTCCAATGGTGTGTCGGCCTCCACCTGGAGGGGGGTGTGCAGGGTTTTTTCATCAAGCCTTACCTGTCCATCTGCGAGTGTCAGCCGCCCCTGGCAGAACCAGCGCACCACCTGGGGATAAACGCGGTGTTCCTGCTGCTGTACGCGGGCGGCCAGGATGTCGGGTGTGTCATCCCTGAGCACCGGCACCCGGGCCTGGATGATCACCGGACCGCCGTCCAGTTCGGTGTTGACGAAATGAACGCTGCAGCCGTGACCTTCGACACCGTCCTTGAGCGCCCGTTCATGAGTATGCAGCCCACGGTAGGCGGGCAGCAGCGATGGGTGGATGTTGATCAGTCGGCCCGCGTAATGACCCACGAAGTCCGGAGTGAGCACACGCATGAAGCCGGCCAGCACCACCAGATCCGGGGCATGGGCATCGATGCCGGTCATCAGGGCAGCGTCGAAGGCCTCTCGGTCCCCATGATCCCGATGATTGATGACCTCATGGTGAATCCCTGCGCGGGCAGCCCGATCAAGGCCCGCCACGCCGGGGCGGTTGCTGATCACGGCGCGAATGCAACCGGGGATGCGGCCATCCTTCACGGCGTCGATCAGGGCCTGGAGGTTGGTGCCCGATCCCGAGATGAGCACCACGATGCCCGGCTGTGCGGCAGCGCCCATCAGCGTACCAGTTCCACGTGAGGTGCACCCTCGCCCGGGGCGATCTCACCCAGGCGCCAGCTGTTGATGCCCTCGTTCTTCAGGAGTTCCTGGGCGGCAGCAACCGCCTGGGAGGGTAGCACCACCACCATGCCGATGCCGCAGTTGAAGGTGCGCAGCATCTCCCGTTCCTCCACGCCCCCGGCCTGGCGCAGCCAGTCGAACACGGCCGGTCGTGGCCAGGCATCCGGGTTCACCCGGGCCTGGGTGCCTTCGGGCATCACCCGGGGCAGGTTTTCCAGCAGGCCGCCCCCGGTGATATGGGCCAGGGCGTGCACGGGCTGGGCCTGCATCAGGGCCAGCAGGGGTTTGACATAGATCCGCGTGGGGGCCATCAGGGCCTCACCCAGGGTCACCTCGCCACAGGGGGCGTCCAGATCCGCTTCGGTCAGCTCGATCAGTCGCCGGATCAGGGAATAGCCGTTGGAATGGGGGCCGGAGGCCTCCAGGCCGAGCAGGACATCACCGGGGCCCACCTGGCTGCCGTCGATCAGACGAGACTTTTCCACGATGCCCACCGCAAACCCGGCCAGATCGTATTCTCCGTCTCCGTACATGCCCGGCATCTCGGCGGTTTCTCCACCCACCAGTGCGCAGCCTGCCAGGGCGCAGCCGTCGGCAATGCCCTTCACCACGTCGGCGGCGGTGTCCACGTCCAGGGCGCCGGTGGCGTAGTAATCCAGAAAGAACAGAGGTTCGGCCCCCTGAACGATGATGTCATTGACGCACATGCCCACCAGGTCGATCCCGATGCTGTCGTGGCGTCCCAGCTGCTGGGCCAGCTTCAGCTTGGTGCCCACGCCATCCGTGCCGGAGACCAGCACCGGTTCGCGGTAATCCTGCCAGGGGAGCTCGAACAGGGCACCAAAGCTCCCCAGGCCCGCCATCACGCCGGGGCGCCGGGTGCGCTGGGCATGGGGCTTGATGCGCTCCACAAGGGCATTGCCTGCATCGATATTGACGCCAGCATCCTGGTACCGGATGCCCTGGGCGGGTGGTTTGTCGTTCTGGGCCATGGTGCATGTCCTTGAGTGGATGGATGCCGGCTGGCGCTTGGCGGGGCAGGGCCGGCAATCGGGTCGCGAACCGGTGCCTGCCGGGTGCTGACGGGGGCTGTGATGTTAGCGACGCCGGGTGTTGCTGTAAACCGAGGCGGTGGGCCCGGCAGTTATGGTATTTTAGCCGCACAGACACCCCTAGCCCTAGTCCTGGTGCCATGAAATCAGTTGTTCAGTCCCGGCCGTTCCTATCCGTGGTTTTGGCGCTCGCCGCCCTGGCCTGGGCTCCGGTCGCGCTGGCGCTGCCCCCGGCAGGCCTGGATGAGGCCCAGGTGCCCGTGGATACCCGCGATCGGCCCGAGCGCGCCGAGGCCTTCTCCAGGGCCCTGGGTCAGGTGCTGGTCAAATATACCGGAGATCGTGCCCTGGCTGACGATGAGCGGGTGGCCGGGTTCCTGGAGCAGGCCCCCCGTCATGTCCGTCAATACCGCTACCAGGAGCAACCTGACGGCAGCAATGCCCTATGGGTGCGCTTTGACACGGCCCCCCTGGAGCGTTTCCTGCGCGACAGTGGTCTGCCGGTCTGGGGACGGGACAGGCCGGCCTTGCTGGTCTGGATGCTGGTGCAGGATGATGAAGAGCGGCGCCTGGTGGGCGATCAGGATGCCGGTGAGGCACGCCACGCCATGGAGCGTGTTGCCCGCGAGCGCGGCCTGCCGTTGATCTTCCCTCTGCTGGACATGGAAGACCAGGCCCGTGTCAGCCCCGCCGATGTGGTGGGTGGGTTTGACGATTCCCTGCGCGAGGCCTCTGCCCGCTACAGCCCCGATGGCATGCTCGTGGTGCGTGTCCGTGAGCGCGGCGGCAACTGGGAGGGGCGTTTCCAACTGCATGTGGAGCAAGGCGGCGGCAGCTGGGAGATGCGGGATGGTCAACTGTCAGGCCTCATGCAGCAGGGAGTGGACCAGGTGGCGGATAATCTGAGCCGGCAGATGGTGGTCACGGGTCTGCAGCAGGACCGGGAGGGTGTGAAGGTCGTGGTGACGGGGATCGGCTCCCTGTCCGACTACCTGCGCGCCGGCCGGTACCTGTCGAATATGGCCCCGGTGAGCCGTGTGCAGCCCCAGGGCCTGGATGCTGAGCGGGCCCTGTTCCTGGTGCAGGTGCGTGGCGAGGCCAGGGATCTGGAACGGGCCGCGCGGCTGGGCTCCACCCTGGCGCCCGCATCCCTGGATGATGAAAACGAGGCCGGCGAGGCCCTTGGATTCAGGTTGCTGCGGTGAGTCTGCGTCAACTACCCAACACGATCACACTGCTGCGCATCGCCCTGACGGTGCCCATTGTCTGGGCGCTGCTGGTCGAGCAATACGGGCTGGTGCTGTGGCTGCTGCTCCTGGCCGGACTGTCCGATGCCCTGGACGGCTGGCTTGTGCGCCGCTACGGCTGGTACACCCGCCTGGGCGGATATCTGGACCCGCTGGCGGACAAGATACTGGTGGTGAGCACCTACTTCACCGTGGCCTGGACGGGGCTGCTGCCCTGGTGGCTGGTGGCCCTGGTGGTGGCCCGGGAGGTCATCATTCTCAGTGGTGCCCTGGCCTTCCGGGCGGTGACGCGCAGCCTGGAGATGCAACCGCTGTTCATCAGCAAGGTGAACACCTTCATGCAGATCGTGCTGGTCCTCTCGGTCATCGTGAGTGCGGGGGTGCTCTCCCTGCCGGCCTGGTATCTGGATGGCATGCTCCTGCTGGTGCTTTTCACCACGGTCAGCAGCGGCCTGGCCTATGTGGTGGCCTGGAGTCGCAAGGCCTTCAATCATGGCCGTGCCACCGTTGAACCCCCGCGGTGACGTCATGACCCAGCAACTGACCCTGGATGTGGCGCTGCGTGATGGCGCCACTTTCGATGTCTTTCACTCCGGTGACCATCCTTTGGGCCCGGAGGCGGTGCGTGCGGCCGCTCAGGGCACGGGGGAGCCCCAGGTGTACCTTTTCGGTGAAGCCGGCTGCGGCAAGACGCATCTGCTGGAGGCGGCCTGCCATGAGGTTTGCCGGGCGGGGGGGCGGATCGCCTATCTGCCCATGGGGCTGCTGGCCGATAGTGGTCCGGGCGTCCTGGATGGCTGGGAGGGGCTGGATCTCATCGCTCTGGACGACCTGGACCGGATGCCGAGGGCGGCAGATTTCGAGCGGGCCCTGTTCGACTTCATCAATCGTCAGCGGGATGCCGGGACGCGCCTGGTGCTCGCCTCGCGCACGGCCCCGCAGTCCCTCTCCGTGGCCCTCCCGGATTTGCGATCACGTCTGCTCTGGGGGCCGGTGTTCCAGCTCCATGAGCTCAGTGACGTCCACAAGCGTGAGGTGCTCGTGCACCGTGCCCGCCGTCGCGGTTTCGACCTGCCCCCGGACGCCTGTGACTACCTGCTGCGCCACAAGCGCCGGGATCTGACTTCACTCATGGGGCTTCTGGACCGCCTGGACAAGGCCTCGCTCCGGGACAAGCGCAAGATCACCCTGCCTTTCGTGCGCAAGGTGCTCCAGGCCGACTAGGCCTTCGCGGCCTCGCCGCGCGCGGCCTTCGCATACCCCAGGCATCCGGCGAAAAATACCAGACTCAGCACCAGCATCAGCAGCCCATACGCCTGATGCCCGCCTGTCGTGGCCATGCCTACACCGATCACCACATAGGGCAGGGCCAGCAGGCTGCTCCAGACGTGGGTCTGGGGGCGCCCGTACAGCAGCCCTCGCAAGGGGATCAGTAGTGGCCCGCCCAGCAGAAGCAGCAGCAGGGAGCGGGGGAAGTCCTCCGGGGGCGAGGCCCAGGTGGTGGCGATCACGATCAGGGCCAGCAGACCGAAGAAGCCGCCCAGGGTGAGCATGCGGTAGTTGCGCTTCGACACGATATCACCCCTTTTGATCGCCACCCTGTTTCAGGGCGAGGGCGGTGCGGGCCAGGCGGCGGCCCAGCGCATGGCAGAGTATCCGTTCGTGTTCCGTGAAGGGGTTGTCTCCCTTGGGGCCCGAGACATGACTGGGGCCGTAGGGCGTCCCGCCGGAGGTGGTCTCGGTCAGTGCGGCCTCCGAGTAGGGCACGCCGACGATGAGCATGCCATGATGCAGCAATGGGTTGATCATGCTCAGCAGGGTGGATTCCTGGCCGCCGTGCTGCGTGGCGGTGGAGGTGAATACGCCCGCCGGCTTGCCCACCAGGTCACCCGAGAACCACAGGTTGCTGGTCTGGTCCAGAAAGTACTTGAGGGGCGCCGCCATGTTGCCAAAGCGCGTGGGCGTGCCGAAGGCTGCGCCGTCGCAGGCCTGCAGGTCTTCCATGGTGGCGTAGGGTGGGCCGTCCGCCGGGATGGCATCCTCCACGGCCTCGCAGGTGGTGGATACCGTCGGGACGGTACGCAGTCGGGCGGTGCACCCGGCCACCTCCTCAATGCCGCGCGCCACGTGGCGAGCCATCGTGGCGGTGGCGCCGTAGCGGCTGTAATAGACGACAAGGATTTCTGCCTGGGGATTGAGTGTCATGCTCACTCCTGCTGGGCCATGGGACGAACCGTATTTAAACAGTCGTCAAAGGTTTTGTCTGTAGGTGGTTGTTGCCTTGACGGTTTTGTAGTCTGATGCTAGTGTCCTTACATCTCTCACGGGAGCCTCAGACGCCATCGTGAACTCTAATCGCATGCTGCTTTTCTTTCCCCGCCCTGCCGGCCGGCGTCGCGCCATATTATACGCCCTGGCCCTGCTTGTGGGGGCCGTGCTGATGCTGTCGGGCTGTGCCACCACGCCGCCCGTTCAGGAGATGAGTGATGCCCGGCAGGCCCTGAGGGCAGCCGAGGAGGCTCGGGCCCCCGACCTTGCGGGCGACACCTATCAGCGTTCCCGAGAACTGCTGGAGCAGGCCGAAACCCGGTTGCAGCAGGGTGAGTACCGCTCAGCACGCTACAAGGCCAAGGAGGCCAAGCGTCTGGCCATTGAGGCCCGCATTCGGTCCGGGGATTGACCCCGTCGTGCGGTTCGCGTTGCGCTGCGGGATCGTCTAGAATAACAGGCATCGGGGGGCGTCCCCTTTGTCTCGCTTACCAAGATCAAAAAAGGGAGTCTGTGGCCGTGAAAACCAAAAAGAACACGATACTTTTGGCGGGCGTGGTGTCCGCGGCCCTGCTGTCGGGCTGCGCCACCGTGTCGGAGACCCCTGTAGGAACAGCCTACCTGGTGGATGCAAGTGGCGAGCATGTGAGAAGCGCCGCCGGGGACTGCTGGCGCACCGGCTACTGGACCGAAGAGCGAGCCAACGAGACCTGCGATCCGCAGCTGTTTGCCCGTGCCCCTGAGCCGGCTCCAGAGCCCACCCCCGAGCCTGCACCGCCTCCGGCCGAGCCGGAGCCGGAACCTGAGCCCAGTTTCATGTCGTATCACGTGGAGCGGGGTGATAGCCTCTGGAAAATCTCTGGCAAGAGTTCCGTGTACGGCAACCCCTACCAGTGGCCCCTGATCTACCGCGCCAACGTGGACCAGATCCGCGATGCCGACCTGATCTTCCCGGGGCAAGAGTTGCGGATCGAGCGGAATCCGGCATCGGCCGACGTGGACGAGGCGGTACGGCATGCCCGCACCCGGGGCGCCTGGCAGGTCGGCCCGGTGGAGCGCTCTGACCTGCGCTACCTGGAACAGTATGGGCTGTCTCCCAAGCGTTGATCCTGGGGGGCTTCGGGCCCGAACATGACCAATGCCGCAGTACTTGATGGAAGGGCCCGCCTTGGCGGGCCCTTCCACGTTGTGCCCACCTGTCGAAAGACAGCCGGATACGGAGTCAAACATCATGTCGCAGACCAACCACCAGACCATGCGCTGCTGGGTATCAGGCCGTGTGCAGGGCGTGTTCTTTCGGGCGTCCACCCAGGGCAAGGCACGGGAGTTGGGACTGGATGGATATGCCATGAACCTGCCGGATGGGCGGGTTGAAGTGGTGGCCCGAGGCCCGGAAGCTGCGCTGGAGTCGCTCAGGCAATGGCTGCGCCAGGGACCACCCCAGGCGAGGGTGGACAGTCTCGACTGCGAGGCCTTTGCCGGGCCGGTGGAGTCGGGGTTTCACACCCGCTGAGGTGCTGGGCCATCCTGTCTCAGGCCCTGGCCCTGGGCAGGATGACGGTGAGGATTTCCAGGAACTGGGGCGTGATCTCGTCCCAGATGTCGTCCGTGTCCTCTTCCTCCAATTTCAGTGTTGTCCAGATGCCTGGATCCACCAGGCACGCATAGCCACCATATTCACTGAAACTGCCGTGCTCGGTGCGATTGCTCAGAGCATCGGCCAGGTGCACCACCGATACCTCCAGGCTGGCCTGGTGAGCGGCGCCAGGCCGATGATGCCGACCCACCGCTTCCTGCAGGACCGGTGGCAGGCCCCAGATGCGCAGCAGCTCCCCGCCCACGTCTGCGTGATCGAATCCCAGGACCTCCCGCTCCTGCTCCGCCAGCACCTGTTCATTGCCCCGGGAGATCATCAGGGCCTCCCGCAACTCCTCGGGATAACGGCTGTACAGCACCAGGCTGCCCACATCGTGCAGCAGGCCTGCCACGAACAGCCTCTCCGGATGCAGTACGTGGCAGCGTTGGGCCAGCGAGCGGGCCACCAGGGCAGTGAAGATGCTGTGACGCCAGAACACCGCCACATTGACCAGTTCGCAGGGCAGGCGCGAGAAAGTGTTCGTTGCGCTTACTGCCAGCGCCAGGTGATAAAGGGCGCGCGTGCCGATGATGGATATGGCCCGGGAGACCGTATCAATCCGGTTGGGCAGGCCGTACATGGCCGAGTTGGCCAGGTGCAGCACCTGGGCGCTCAGGTTGGGATCCTGTGTCACAATGGCGGCAATGCTGTTGGCCGAAGAGTGGGGCGCCTCCAGCGCCTGGCGCAGCCGGATGATGATTTCCGGCGGGGATATCAGGTGCGACACGTCCTTCAACAGGTCGCCGAGATCGAACCGCTTGTCTGAAAGGTCGCCCATGCGCTTGATTGGTCTCGAAAAAATTTGAATTTTGTCGCGTTTCCCAAGCCTAACTATGGACTATAAGACACTGAAGTCAACCGCGCCGGGAGCGGTTCCAAGCAACCCCAGGTTATCGCCATGAACGAGAAAGCCGTACACAACGTGGTCGCGTTCAAGGCCCCAGGTCAATCAAAGGCGGGGGGGCGCATGCCTATTCAGATCCTGGGCCATTGCCGGAACCTGTCTACCCGTCACGTGGAACCACTGCTGCGGGAGATGCTGGATAACGCCGACGACGCCCTCTTCAAGCTGGCGGAGAAGGCCGAGGACAATCGCTCCCAGACGGCCTATTTCGACGCCATGCGGGAGTTGCGCCGGCAGCGCTCCACCATGGAGAGCGAGTACGCCACCCAGATGGCACGGGTCTTCGATCAATGCCTGCGCGCCAGGCCCGCAGCGTCGCGGTCCCCCACCGCCGAACCGGATGAACTCAGTCTGGTGGACGATGAGGAACTGGAGGAAAACCTGGCCATCGATGGCATGGTGGGCAAGGCGCGGCGCCTGAACGAGCATGACCTGCACGCCATTGAGCGTCGTCTGGCTGCGGTGATGGAGCGATCCCGCTTGAGCGAGGAGGATAACCCGGTGGACCCCGTGGCGTTCTGTCGGGGGTTTCGGGATGCCATGCAGGTGCTGGATGTGGATATCCGCATCCGTCTGATCATCTTCAAGCTGTTTGATCAGTTCGTGGTCTCCCGCCTGGCTCCGTTGTACCACGAGATCAATCGCTACCTGGTGGAAATGCGCATCCTCCCGGACCTGCGACACGAGAGCCGGGAAGGACGGCCCGTTTCCGAGTCTCGCAGGGATGCCCCGGAGGGCTTCGGGGACGAAGCGGAGATGGACTCGGGTGCCTATGGTGTCGACGGCGAGGATGATGAGGGCGATCTGGTGGCGCTGCTGCGGCATTGGGTAGGTCGTCGGGACGCGCAGGGGTCAATCCACCAGGGTGGACGCTCCGGGGGCATGGGTGCCGGTGTGCCCGGGGGAGGCTCCGGCACGGGCGGCGCCGCTTCGGGCCAGGGCAGGGCGGTCACGGCCGATATGGGGTCGGTGATCGCCGCCCTGTCCTCGCTGCCCTCCCGGGGGCAGATGGGCGTTGCAGGGGGTGGAGCTGCCGAACTCAAGGGGGCCGTGGTTGGTGCGTTGAACACCGGTGGAGATCAGGCCGTCGCCCTGAACGGCATGGACGAGTCGGCCATCGATATCGTCGCCATGCTGTTCGAATTCATCTTTGATGACCCGGCGCTGCCGGCTCCCATCAAGGAACTCATAGGCCGTCTGCAGATTCCCGTACTCAAGGTGGCCCTGCTGGACAAGGGCTTTTTCAGCCGCAAGCGCCACCCTGCCCGCCGCCTGCTCACGGAACTGTCCCGGGTGGGCGTGGGCTGGTCCGAGGCCGCCGATGAGGAGGAAGGCCTGCGGGTCAAGATCGAGTCCCTGGTGGAGCGCCTGCTGAATGACTTCGAGGACGATGTGGGTATCTTCGAGGAGGTTCTCCAGGATCTGCAGGATTTCTGTGCCCAGCAGGCCGAGCGGGCCGCCCAACGGGAGGAGCAGGCGGCCCTGGCCACCCAGGGTCGCGAGAATCTGCTGCTGGCCAGGGGCGTTGCGGACGAGGCCATCGAGCGGGTGATCGATGGGCGTACCCTGCCCGAACCCATCGAGCATCTGTTGCGCCACACCTGGAAGGAATTGCTGGTGCTGATCTACCTCAGAAACGGTCAGCACAGCCAATTGTGGCAGAAGGCCTTGAACGTGGCCTCACTGCTGGTGTGGAGTCTCATCCCCAAGGAGCGGCAGGACGAAAGAGATCAACTCACGGGTCTGTTGCCCTCCTTGCTCAAGGCCCTCCAGGACGGTATGGCCCGCATGTCCCGGCCGCCGGAGGAACAGCAGGAAGTCATGGCCCTGCTGGCTCGGGAACACACGCGCATGGTGAAGACGCCGATGCCTGCCGGGGATGCCGCTGCGGTGGCGCCCGACCTGGAGGAGGTGGCGGCGACACCCTCCACCCGCAAGCAGGCTGTCGACCCCGCGCCAACCAGCGGGGAGGCGAAGCCTGCCGCGGATCCGCTTCTTCAGTCACCGGCCCGCGAGACCCCGGCCGAGGGCGCGGCGGCGGATATCCATGATGGTCGTTCCTTCATGGCTCGCAAGGTAGCGGAAATCAACCAGCTGATCTCCGAAGGGCGCTTCAGCGTGCCGGGTCAGAGCACCCCGGAGGCGTCCGAAGGCGAGGGCGCTGGAGATGATTCCGTGGAGGATCTGCATCTGATGACCGCCCGGGAACTGGCCGAGGGTACCTGGCTGGAACTGTTGGATGCGGAGAACCAGCCCGAGCGGATCAAGTTGTCCTGGAAAAGCCTCATCAGCGGCAAGTACTTCTTTGTGAATCGTCAGGGTCTGAAGGTCCGTGAGATGACTTCCCACGCCCTGGCCGCCGAGTTCCGCGCCGGTCGGGCGCGAATCATCGAGGATGTACCGGTCTTCGATCGGGCCATCGAGACCCTCCTGTCCAGCCTGAAATAGGGGTGCTCGGGCGGCGCCCCTAGCCACCTATGACAAATTTGTGGTTTTATTAGCGGGTTTTTCCATCTGGCCACCCCCCCACAGACTGGAGTACCCGGTGAACAAGAAGAGCTTGCTGCGCGGCATGGCCGCTGTCACGACCCTCCTTGCCCTGGCCCTTGCCGGGCCCGCCCCGGCCTCCGAAGGTCCGATACGCATCGGCGCCTTCGTCTCCGCCACCGGTCCCGCATCCTTCCTGGGTGACCCGGAACTCAAGACCCTGGAGATGTATGTGGAGCGCATCAATGAGGCGGGCGGGGTGCTGGGTCGGCCTCTGCAACTCATCCATTATGATGATGGTGGCAGTGCCTCCGAGGCCCGCAACTTCGCCAATCGTCTGCTCCGCCGCGATCGCGTGGACGTGCTCATCGGCGGCAGTACCACCGGCACCACCATGGCCGCTGTGCCCCTGGCCGAGCGGGCCCGCACACCGATGATTTCCATGGCCGGCGCCCTCACCATTGTCGAACCCGTGCGTCCCTGGGTGTTCAAGACCCCGCAGTCGGATCGCATGGCGGCGGAGCGTGTCCTGAGCGACATGCAGGCGCGCGGCATCACGCGCATCGGCCTGATCTCCGGCACCGACGGGTTTGGTCGTTCCGGTCGGGAACAGACCCTGGAAGTGGTGGAACAGTTCGGGATCCAGGTGGTGGCGGATCAGACCTACGGCCCCCAGGATACGGACATGACCTCACAGCTCACCCGTATCCGCAACACCGAGGGCGTTGAGGCGGTATTCAATTTCGGTTTTGGTCAGGGTCCGGCCATTGTCACGCGCAACTATGCCCACCTGGGCATTGATCTGCCTTTGTACCAGTCCCACGGCGTGGCCTCCGACCGCTTCCTGGATCTGGCCGGACCGGCCGCCGAAGGGGTGCGCCTGCCTGCCTCCGCGCTTCTGGTGCCTGATGCATTGCCGGATAACGACCCGCAGAAGCCGGTGGTGCAGGGTTACAAGGAGGCCTACGAGGAGCGCTGGAATACTTCCGTGTCCACCTTTGGCGGTTACGCCTACGATGCCCTGCACCTGGCCGTTCACGCCATCGAGCAGGCGGGCAGTACCGACCCCGAGGCCATTCGCGAAGCCCTGGAATCGATCCAGGATTTCGTCGGAGTGACCGGTGTCTTCAACATGACGCCGGAGGATCACAACGGTCTTGAGCCGGAATCCTTCCGTTTGCTGGAGGTTCGCGATGGTCGCTGGGCGTTGATCGACTGAACCCCGTGTCCCTCAGTGCATGGGCGCCCGGGTGACTCCTGACCCGGGTGTTCCATATGACCCTTGTTAGCCTGCCTCGAGTCCCGCATGTTTGCCGAGTTCCTACAGTACCTGTTCGCTGGCGTCACCACCGGTGCCATCTATGCCCTGGTGGCCCTGGGGTTCACCCTGGTGTACAACGCCAGCCATGTGATCAACTTTGCCCAGGGCGAGTTCATCATGATCGGTGGCATGGCCACCCTGGCCTTCATGGCCATGGGGCTGCCCATGCCTCTGGCCATTGCCATGGCGATCCTCCTGGCGGCGGTGCTGGGCGCGCTCCTGCATCGGTTCGCCATCGCCACGGCCCGGCAGGCGGATGTGGTCACCCTGATCATCATCACCATCGGTGCTGCCATCTTCCTCAGGGGCATCGCCCAGGTGATCTGGGGCAAGGAGTACCATGCCCTGCCTTCCTTCAGTGAGCGGGCATCCATCGAGGTGATGGGGGCGGTGATGTACACCCAGAGCCTGTGGGTGCTGGGCATTGCCACCGTCCTGGTGCTGGTGCTGGCCCTGTTCTTCAAGCGCACCTTGCTGGGCAAGGCCATCCTGGCCACCTGCATGAACAAGCAGGCCGCCCGTCTCATGGGGGTGCGCATCCAGTTTGTGGTGATGCTGGCCTTCACCCTGGCGGCCATTCTTGGCGCCGTGGCCGGCGCGGTGGCCGCGCCCATCACGCTGACCTCCTACGACATTGGCATCATGCTGGGCCTCAAGGGGTTCGTGGCCGCGGCCATCGGCGGGTTGGGCAGCGGCGTGGGTGCCGTGGTGGGCGGTCTGCTGCTGGGTATTGCCGAGGCCATGACCGCCGGTTACATCTCCTCCGATTACAAGGACGCGGTGGCCTTTTTGCTCATCCTGGTGATCCTGCTGTTCATGCCCCGTGGACTGTTCGGTAGCCGTGTGGCGGAGCGGGTGTGATGCGTTTGTCCATGCCTTCGAAGATGCCGGGTCTGCCGGTGCTGGTGCTCGTCCTGCTGCTGGTGCCCATCATTCTGAACGACGAGTTCTATCTGGATATCGCCACCCAGATGGCCCTGATCGCGGCCACCGTGGTGGGGCTCAACCTTTTGGTGGGCTATGCAGGACAGGTGAGTCTGGGGCACGCGGCCTTCTTTGCCATGGGGGCCTACGGCAGTGCCATTCTCACGGGTACCTACGGCTGGACGCCGGTGCCGGCCCTGCTGTGCGCGGCCTTGCTGGTGGCCACCCTGGCCTGGCTGGTGGGGCGCCCCATCCTGCGCCTGAAGGGGCATTATCTATCCATGGCCACCCTGGGCCTGGGCATCATCATCGCCATCGTCATCAACAACGAGGGCTGGCTCACCGGAGGGCCCGATGGGATTCCGGTTCAACCCCTGTCGCTGATGGGCTTTGAACTGAGCATCTTCGATGAATACCACCTCTTCGGGCTGGTCATCTCGGGTACCCACGCCTGGTATGCCCTGGCTGGGGTCCTGCTCGTGCTGGCGGTGTGGATTGCGCAGAATCTGATCGACTCCCCCATCGGCCGGGCCCTGCGCGCAGTGCATGGCTCCGAGGTGGCGGCCCGCACCGTGGGGGTGGATACCAGTCACTACAAGCTGCTGATCTTCGTGATCTCGGCGGTGTATGCCAGCGTCATGGGGAGTTTTTTCGCCCACTACACCGGCTTCATCACACCGCAGCTGGCCACCTTCGAACACTCTATCGAGCTGATCACCATGGTGGTGCTGGGGGGGATGGGGTCCACCTACGGGGTGATCATCGGGGCCGTCCTGCTATTGCTGCTGCCCCAGTTGCTTACCGACTTTCACGAGTACGAGATGATGATGTTCGGCCTCATCCTGATGCTCACCATGATCTTCATGCCCAAGGGTTTGCTGCCCACCCTGAGCGCCCTGGTAAAACGTCATTGGCCGGCGGGTGTCCGGTCGTCGGGTCCGGGGGGGTGAGCGCATGAATGCCGTATTGTCACAGAATGCGTCCGCCGAGCCTGATGCGGGCAACGTCAGGCGTGCCGGTGCAGATCTGGCGGTGCTATCTTTGAGCAAGGCCTTTGGCGGCGTGCATGCGGTGGAGGATCTGAGCTTTCATATCCGTGCCGGCACCATCCATTCCGTGATCGGCCCCAACGGGGCAGGCAAGACCACCCTGTTCAATCTGATCACCGGTCTTTACCAACCGGATCAGGGGGAGGTGCTGCTCAACGGACAATCGGTACAGGGCATGCCCCCTGAGCGCCTGGCCCGGCTCGGCATGTCCCGCACCTTTCAGAACCTGCAAATCTGCATGAATATGTCTGCGGTGGAAAATGTCATGCTGGGCCGGCATCTTCACCTCAAGCGCAACTTTCTCGCCGCCTTGCTGCGCTGGCCCTCCCTGCGGCGCAGCGAGCGGGCCTGCCGGGAGCAGGCGCGGGAGTTGCTGTGCTTCGTGGGTTGCGAGGCTTACCTGGAGGCAGAGGCCTCGGCCATGCCTTATGGTGCCCTCAAGCGCCTGGAGATCGCCCGGGCACTGGCCACGGAGCCGGGCATCCTGCTGCTGGATGAGCCGGCAGCGGGCCTGAACAGCGCCGAAACCGCCGCCCTGGAGCGCCTGATCCAGCGCGTTGCCGATCAGGGGGTGACCGTGGTGCTGGTGGAGCATGACATGAAGCTGGTCATGGCTGTCTCCGATCAGGTGCTGGTGCTGGATTACGGCCGCAAGCTGGCAGAGGGGACGCCGCAGGAAGTACGCCACAATCCCGATGTCATTGCCGCCTACCTGGGGGGGTGAGGGCCATGAACGAGCCGAACAAGACCGCCAGTCAGCGAGCCACGGGCACGATCTCCGAGGAGCACCTGAACCTGTGGCGCATCATCCTGCTGCTGGAACGCCTGCAACAGGACATGGATCAGCAGGGCACCGAGCCGGACGAGGTGCTGATCAATGCCATCCTGGATTATTTCGAGCATTACTCGGAGCGGGTGCAGAGCCGTCCCAACGAGATCCTGCTTTTCGAGCGCCTGCGGGCCCGGGCGGGTGGGGGTTTCGAGGAGCTGGATGAGCTGGAGGCGGATTATCTGACGGCCCACGACGCCCTGCAGCACCTGCGCGTGCTGCTGCACCGCTGTGTGGAGCACTGGCCCGAGGGGCGCGATGAGCTGTGTGCGGCCCTGGACCGATTCAGTCATACCCTGCGCCGGCACATCCTGCTGGAAGAGCAGATCCTCATACCCCAGGCCCTGAAGGTGCTCAACGAGGCGGACTGGACGGCCATCGCCGAGGCCCGGGACCAGTACAACGATCCCCTGTTCGGTGAGCGGGTGCGGGAGGAGTTCCGCGACCTGCGCCACCGCATCATCAACCTGGCGCCGGAGCACGTGGGGGGGCTGGGGATCAGTCATCCCACCCGCCTGGAGGCTCCACCGGATCGCCACGAGATGCTGGCCATCCAGGGTCTGGTGTCCTCCTATGGGCGCATCCAGGTGCTGCACGAAGTGGACCTGACCATCCGGCGTGGTGAGATTGTCTCCCTGGTGGGGGCCAATGGCGCTGGCAAGAGCACCCTGCTGATGACCCTTTCCGGGCTGCAGCCGGTGGACGCCGGGCGCATGACCTACGAGGGGGAGGATCTGCGCCGCTGGCCTTCACACCGCCGCGTGGCGCAGGGCATCGTCCAGGTCCCGGAGGGCCGGCAGGTCTTTCGTGACATGACGGTGCACGACAACCTGCTCATGGGGGCCTACACCCGCGGGCATGGCAAGGAGGTGGATCAGGATCTGGAACGGGTGTACGGGCGCTTTCCCATCCTGCGCCAGAAGCAGCGTCAACTGGCGGGCACGCTTTCCGGTGGTCAGCAGCAAATGCTGGTAATTGGTCGCGCCCTCATGGCCCGGCCTCGACTGCTGTTGCTGGATGAGCCCAGCATGGGGCTGGCGCCGCTGGTGGTGGAGGAGATCTTCGATATCATCCGGGAACTCAACCAGGAGGGGATCACCATCTTCCTGGTGGAGCAGAACGCCGCCCAGGCGTTGTCGGTGTCCCATCGGGGCTATGTGCTGGAGGCAGGGAAGGTGGTCCTGGAAGGGCGGGGTGAGGAGTTGCTGGAGAACGAACAGGTGAGGGCAGCCTACCTGGGGATCTGACGCCCGTCCCCCGGGCCGCGGTCGGGTGGCCCGGGGGTGTCCTGTCAGGTGGGCATCGGCCTCACGCGGCCTGCATGCGCTCCTTGAGGAACGCCACCAGTCCGTCCAGCGCCACCATGGTGGCTTCCCCATCCCGTCGTCCCTTGTATTCCGCTTCGCCGGCATCCAGTCCCTTCTCGCCCAGCACCACCCGGTGCGGGATGCCGATCAGTTCCATGTCGGCGAACATGACCCCCGGTCGTGCGCCCCGGTCGTCGTACAGTACCTGGAATCCTGCCTCGGTGAGTTCCCGATAGAGTCCTTCCACGGCGTCGCGCAGTCGCTGGGACTTGTGGGCGTTGATGGGGCACAGGGCGATCTGGAAGGGCGCCAGCGCCTCGGGCCAGATGATGCCCCGCTCGTCGTGGTTCTGTTCGATGGCTGACGCCACCACCCGGGAGACGCCGATGCCGTAGCAGCCCATGGTGATCATCTGGCTGTGGCCCTGTTCGTCGAGCACCGTGGCATCCAGGGCCCGGCTGTATTTTTCCCCTAGCTGGAAGATATGGCCCACTTCGATGCCGCGGCGGATCACCACTTTGCCCTGGCCGTCGGGGCTGGCGTCGCCTTCCTGCACGTTGCGCAGATCGGCCACCTCGGGCAGGGGGGTGTCCCGGTCCCAGTTGATGCCGAACAGGTGCTTGCCGTCCTGGTTGGCGCCGGCGGCGAAGTCGCTCATCATGGCCACGGAGCGGTCGACGATGCAGGGAATGGGCAGGTTGACCGGCCCCAGGGAGCCGGGTCCGGCGCCGATGGCAGCGCGGATTTCCACTTCGCTGGCCATGCGCAGGGGGCTGGCGACCTGGGGCAGTTTTTCTGCCTTGAGGGCGTTGAGTTCGTGGTCTCCGCGCACCAGCAGGGCCACCAGTTGGGTGGCATTCTCCTGGGAGGCTGCCACCACCAGGGTCTTGATGGTCTTTTCCACCGGCAGGTCGAAGCCGTCCACCAGGTCCTGGATGGTGCGGACGTTGGGGGTGTCCGCGATGCGCATTTCCTGGCTGGGGGCGGGGCGTTCGTGACCAATGGCGGTTGCTTCGGCCAGTTCCACGTTGGCGGCGTAGTCGCTGCCGTTGGAGAAGGCGATGGCGTCTTCACCGGAATCGGCCAGTACATGGAATTCATGGGAGTGATGGCCGCCGATGGAGCCGGTATCGGCTTGCACGGCCCGAAAGTCCAGGCCGCAGCGCTGGAAGATGCGGGTGTATGCCTCGTACATGGCCTGGTAGGTCTCTTGCAGGCTCTCGGGGTTGGTGTGGAAGGAGTAGGCGTCCTTCATGAGGAATTCCCGGGCGCGCATGATGCCGAAGCGGGGGCGGATCTCATCCCGGAACTTGGTCTGGATCTGGTAGAAGTTGACGGGCAGTTGCCGGTAGCTGTTGATCTCCCTGCGCACCAGGTCGGTGATGACTTCTTCGTGGGTGGGGCCGAAGCAGAAGTCGCGGTCGTGGCGGTCCTTGAGTCTCAACAGTTCCGGTCCATACTGTTCCCAGCGGCCGGATTCCTGCCACAGTTCGGCCGGTTGCACGGCGGGCATCAGCACTTCCAGCGCCCCGGCGCGATCCATTTCCTCGCGTACGATGGCCTCCACCCGCCGCAATACTCTCAGCCCCAGGGGCATCCAGGTGTACAGCCCCGAGGCGAGGCGGCGGATGTAGCCGGCCCGCAGCATCAACTGGTGGCTGATCACCTCGGCATCGGCCGGGGTTTCCTTGAGGGTGGCCAGGGGGAATTGGGATACACGCATATGGGGGTTCCGGAGATCGTGTTTGTTGGGGGCTTGGGTGGGGATTTTACATTTTTCTGCTTGTGCCTGGGGTTGGGTTCGGTGGGACCCTCCGAGGCAGGGGATCCCTCCAGCGGGACGCCGTGAATACGTCCATGTAGGCTCTGCAGCCGCTTCCTGCGGCTGAAGCCCGCTTACGGGATCCCCTGCCCCGGAGGATCTGGACACCTGGGCGGCTTCGCCCGAATGAGCCCCTCTCCCGCTGGCGGGAGAGGGGTTGGGGTGAGGGTGGGGCGGGGCAAGGGGATTTGAAATGGATCAATTTGTGCTAGATTAGCATAATCTAATATTCAGTCGGCGCCCCTTGGGGTGCCCAACCAGGGAGCGCTCCCCACATGATTCACCCCGGACTTCGCTGGCTGCTGGTCGGCACCGCCTTCTGCCTGCTGGCCTCACCCGTGGCGGCTCAGACGCTAGAGACCACCCAGATCCGCATGCACACACTGCCCCTGGAGCAGGTGCTCGACGGGCGCATCGAAGCGGTGCAGCAAGCCACCGTGTCGGCTCAGACCAGCGGGCGGGTGGTGGAGGTCTTCTTCGACGTGGACGACTTCGTGGACGAGGGGGACCTGATCCTGCGGCTGCGGGATACGGAGCAGCGGTCGCGCCTGGAGCAGGCCGAGGCGAGTCTTCGGGAGGCGCGGGCGCGTTTCAACGAGGCGCGCAGTGAACATGAGCGCATCGAGGGCATTTTCGAGCGGCAATTGATCTCCCGTTCCGAGATGGATCGGGCCACGGCGGCGCTGCAGTCGGCCCGGGCCCGGCTGGAGTCGGCCGAGGCCGCGGTGGAAGGCGCACGGGAGGAACTGGAGCACACCCGGGTGACGGCACCCTATGCGGGCATCCTCACCGAGCGTCATGTGGAGACGGGGGAGAGTGTCAGCCCCGGGCAGCCGTTGGTGTCGGGGATCTCCCTGGAGCATTTGCGGGTGGTTACCCAGGTGCCTCAGCGGCATATTCAGGCGGTGCGGGAACATCAGCAGGCGCGGGTGTTGATCAATGATTCCATGCCGGTGGAGGCCGAGGGTCTGACGCTGTTCCCCTATGCCGACCACGGCAGTGCCAGCTTTCGTGTGCGGGTGCAGCTGCCCGATGGTACGGCGGGTCTTTTCCCGGGCATGTTCGTGAAGGTGGTTTTCACTGTGGGCGAGCAGGAGCGTCTGCTGGTGCCGGCCGGGGCCGTGATGCAGCGGGGGGAGGTCTCGGCCGTTTATGTGATGGATGAGGAGGGTCGCATCCGCCTGCGTCAGGTGCGCACCGGGCGCCCAGCCGAGGGTGGTCATGTGCAGGTGCTGGCGGGCCTTGAGGTCGGTGAGCAGGTGGCCCTGGATCCGGTGCGTGCCGGCATCGCCCTCAAGGCGCAGCGGGAGGCGGCCCGATGAGTGATGCGGACAAGGACGGCGCCATGGGCATCTCCGGGCGCATCGCCAGGACCTTTCTCACCTCTCAGATCACGCCGTTACTGGCCATTGCGGGCCTGTTGCTGGGGCTGTTCGCCGTGCTGGTCACGCCTCGGGAGGAAGAGCCTCAGATTGATGTGACCTTTGCCAATGTGTTCATTCCCTTCCCCGGGGCCTCGGTGGAGGACGTGGAGCAACTGGTGAGCATCCCGGCGCAACAGGTGCTGTCGGAGATCGAGGGGCTGGAACACGTGTATTCCACCTCGCAGCCCGGCATGTCGGTGCTCACGGTTCAATATGAGGTGGGTGAGCCGCGTACCGAGGCCATCGTGCGCCTTTACAACCAGATCTTCTCCAATCAGGACTGGCTGCCCCAGGGGCTGGGGGTGGGGCAGCCCATCATCAAGCCCAAGGGGATCGACGATGTGCCCATCGTCGCCTTTACCCTGTGGACCGAGGATCGCCAGCGTAGCGCCCATGACCTGCAGCGGGTGGCTCATACGGTGGAGACGGAGCTCAAGCGGGTGGCCGGCACCCGGGACATCTACACCATTGGCGGTCCGGATCATGTGGTCCAGGTGCGACTGGACCCGCAGCGGGTCGCGGGTTTCGGCTTGAGCCTGGATGATCTGCGCCACGCCCTGCAGGCCAGCAATGTGTCCCGGGATGCCGGCGCCCTGGTACGCGACAACCAGGAGATACCGGTCAAGGCCGGGGCTTTCCTGTCATCCGAGGACGAGGTGGCCTCCCTGGTGGTGGGTGTGCACGACGGCGCCCCGGTGTACCTCTCGGATGTGGCGCAGGTGCGCCAGGGACCGGCCACTCCCCATAATTACGTCAGCTTTGGCTGGGGGGCGGGCTCCGAGCGGGGGGCGCTGCCCGGGCACAGCGAGCCGGCGGTGACCATCGCCATTGCCAAGCAGCCGGGCACCAATGCCGTGGATATCGCCGACCAGCTCATGATCCGCATGGAGCAGTTGCGCGGCACCCATATCCCCGACGATGTGCAAGTGACCGTGACCCGTAATTACGGGGAAACGGCGGACGACAAGGCCAGCACCCTGATCCAGAAGCTGATTTTTGCCACGCTGTCCGTGGTGCTGCTGGTGTGGCTGGCTCTGGGCTGGCGCGAGGCCTTTATCGTCGGCACCGCCGTGGTGATCACCCTGGCGGTCACTTTGTTCGCCTCATGGGCCTATGGCTTCACCCTGAACCGGGTTTCCCTGTTTGCCCTGATCTTTTCCATCGGCATCCTGGTGGATGATGCCATCGTGGTGGTGGAGAACATCCACCGGCACATGCAGATGGGCAAGAAGAAGCTGCTGGAGGCCATTCCGTTGGCGGTGGACGAAGTGGGCGCCCCCACCATCCTGGCCACCTTTGCGGTGATCGCCGCGCTGCTGCCCATGGCCTTCGTGACGGGTTTGATGGGGCCTTACATGAGCCCCATCCCCATCAACGCCAGCATGGGGATGCTCATCTCCCTGGCGGTGGCCTATGTGGTGACGCCCTGGATGACCTACAAACTGCTGCGTCGCCATGCGGAGGCCAAGTCGCCTGCCGAAGGTGGGCACGGCCAGGGTGGCAGTGAGGAGGCCGGCATGCGGATGATGCGCCTGTCCGAAGGGACCCTGGGGCCCTTCCTGCGTGGCGGTGGTGCCCGCTACAAGCGCTGGGGCCTCTACGGCGGCGTGGTGTTGCTGATTCTGGCTTCGGTGTCGCTGGTCTACGTGCAGGCCGTGGTCCTGAAGATGCTGCCCTTTGACGACAAGTCGGAGTTCCAGGTGGTGCTGGAAATGCCGGAGGGCACGAGCCTTGAGCGCACCGCGCGTGTGCTTCACGAGATGGGTGATTATCTGGCCACCGTGCCCGAGGTGCATGATTATCAGGTTTATGCCGGTACGGCCTCGCCCATCAACTTCAATGGACTGGTGCGTCAGTACTACCTGCGCGAGGGTGCCCACCTGGGGGATTTGCAGGTGAACCTGGTGCACCAGAAGGAGCGCAGCCGCAAGAGCCACGACATCGCCCTGGATGTGCGCGAGCCGCTCAAGGCCATTGCCGATCGTCATGGGGCCACCATCCAGTTGGTGGAAGTCCCCCCGGGGCCGCCCGTACGCGCGCCCATCGTGGCGGAAATCTATGGGCCGGACTACGAAGGCCAGATGGCCCTGGCCGGCCAGCTCAGGGAGATGTTCGAGAACACCTCCGGGGTGGTGGATGTGTCCGACTCGGTGGAGTACCCCGGACCCCGTCTGATCCTGGAAGTGGACCGGGAAAAGGCTGCCTTGATGGGTGTGTCGCAGACGACCATTGCCCAGGCAGTGGACACGGTCCTGGCCGGCGAGGATGTGAGCTTTCTCTTCGGTGCCAACGTGAAATATGCCGTGCCCATTCGCCTGGAGTTCGATGCCGCCGACAAGGGGGATCTGGAGACGGTGCTCGGGGTGCGGGTGCGTGCCATGGATGGCGGCCTGGTGCCCCTGTCGGAGTTGGTGAACGTGGTGGAGAGCACCCGCGAGCGCTCCATTCATCACAAGGACATGCTGCCGGTGGTGTATGTCACCGCCGATATGGCCGGGCGTCTGGATAGCCCGCTGTATGGCATGTTCGACCTGGTGTTCCAGTTGCGTGACAAGCCCTTGGTCCATGATGAGGCCCTGGAGCAGTTCTTCATCCAGCAGCCGGACGATCCCTACCAGTACAGCATCAAGTGGGATGGAGAATGGCAGGTCACCTACGAGACCTTCCGCGACATGGGGCTGGCCTATTCCGTGGGCCTGTTGCTCATCTATCTCCTGGTGGTGGCGCAGTTCCGCTCCTACGTGGTGCCGCTGATCATCATGGCCCCCATCCCGCTGACGGTCATCGGCGTCATGCCGGGTCATGCCCTGCTGGATGGTCTGGTCATGGACGCCAAGTTCACGGCCACATCCATGATCGGCATGATCGCCCTGGCGGGGATCATCGTGCGCAACTCCATCCTGCTGGTGGATTTCATCAACCATGAGGTGAGTCGCGGCCTGGCCCTGGAGGATGCGGTCATCCGTGCCGGCGCCGTGCGTGCCAAGCCCATCGTGCTCACGGGGCTCGCCGCCATGATCGGTGCCGGCTTCATCCTGGACGACCCGATCTTCAACGGCCTGGCCATCTCGCTGATCTTCGGCATCCTGGTGTCCACGCTGCTCACCCTGCTGGTGATCCCGGTGCTGTATTACAGCTACCTGAAGGGGAGGGTCCAGCATCAATGACCCTTATGGCATCATCAACCCCCCGTTCGCGGCCGAGGGCCGCTCCCACGGGGGCTGCGGGCCGCTGCGGCTGTCGGGGCCCCGTCTATCCTTCGGGTCACACTGCTCCCAGGGGACTGCGGGGTGCTGGGTGCCCTCTCATGGCTTCGTGAGATCCCCGTGCCCTCTGTGGGAGCGGCCCTCGGCCGCGAATGGGGAGCCGCCCGGCTACCGATTCTCCCCCCGGGACACCCCCCTCAACACCCGGTCCAGCCCCCGCGTGGGCAACACACGCCGCAGCGTGCCAAACAGATACGTGGGCACCGTCACGTAATACCGGGCCCGCGGCCTGGGGCTCTCCAGGGCATGGATCAGCTTCTTCACCACCGCCTCCGGCGGCAGGGTGAAGGGCGCCGCCGGCCCCGCCTTGGTCAGGCGCCGCTCTGCCGCCGCATACTGTTCCCGAAAGACACTGTTCTCCCGGTCGACATGGGCCGCCAGGGCCGCGTGGGCATTGGCCCGGAAGCGGCTGCTGATGGGCCCGGGCTCGATCAGGCTCACCTGCACGCCGCTGCCGTGCAGCTCCAGACGCAGGGTGTCGGTGAGCCCTTCCAGGGCGAACTTGGAGCAGTTGTAGGCGCCACGAAAGGGCAGGGCGATCAGGCCCAGCACCGAGCTGTTCTGCACGATGCGCCCCTCGCCCTGTTCGCGCATCACCGGGATCACAAGATTGGTCAGCTCCAGCCAGCCCAGCAGGTTGGTCTCCAGCTGCCGGCGCAGCACATCCCGGGTGAGATCCTCCACCGCCCCGGGCTGACCGTAGGCGCCGTTGTTGAACAGGCCGTACAGGCGCCCATCGGTGGCCTCAAGCACCTGCTCCAGGGCGGCCCGGATGGAGGCGCTGTCATCCAGATCCAGCTGCACGGCCTCCAGCCCTTCCTCCTGCAGCCGCGCCACATCCGCCTCCCGCCGCGCCGTGGCAAACACCCGATATCCCCGGCGAGCCAGCGCATGGGCCGCACAATGACCGATCCCGGAGGAACAGCCGGTGATGAGGATGGGACGATCTTTGGGGGATGGGGGTGTCGAGTGGGTGTTCATGATGCAGGGGGCTCGCGATAGGTTGGGGCCGTGGGTGGATGCTCTTCAGTCACTGGTTGATTGCAATCGATACGGTTACACTTTGAGATGTAACTTTTCCCGGGAGGGCGTCATGGAAGCCACGACCAAGGATCTGCGCTTGCACACACGAGAACTTCTGGCGGCGGTGGGCCGTGGTGAGCAAGTGGCCATCACCTACCGCGGCAAGCCCTGTGCTCGCCTCGTGGCCTGGCAGGAGGGCACCCAGGAGGTCCGCCGCGGGCGAAATCCGGCCTTCGGTCTTTGGCGAGGCCAACAGGATATCCCGGTGGACGAACAGGTTCGTGCCCTGCGCAGGGGGCGTGATTTCTCCGACCTGGGATGAATGGCCGTGCTGATCGATACGGATGTCCTGATCTGGAATCTACGCGGTAACGAACAGGCTGCTTCTCTGCTGGATGGTTCCCCGGGCTTCAGAGTGTCCGCGGTCACGTACATGGAATTGCTTCAGGGCCTGCGAAACAAGGACGAAATGCGTGTCTTGCGTCAGGCCATGCACTACTGGGGGGCTCAGTTGATCCCCATCGACACCGAGATTTGCGGTCGTGCCACCTATCTGGTGGAAGAGTATGCACTCAGTCACTCCATGCAGATGGCCGACGCGCTGATCGCCTCCACGGCCCTGCAGCTGGGTGAGGTGCTGGTGACAGCCAATGACCGTCACTACCGTCACATTGATGGTCTGGCCCTGGAAGTGTTCCGGCCCGATTAGCACTCAATAGGTCAGCGTCACCACCCCATCTTCCACCACCTCGCCGATGAAGGCCCCGCCGCCGCGCTTGCCGTCCAGTTCCGGTATGGCATTGGCATCATCCAGCCCGTGTTCCCCCATGGCGCCGGCGCAGGCGTAGAACTTCACGCCGGCCTCGTGGGCATCCTGCATGAAGTCGTACACGGACTTCTCACGGGCTTCTCCCGGGAAGATGTTCTGTGCCACGCCCTGTTTGAGCAGCTGCGTGGTTTCGGCGGCGAAGTAGATCTCCACCTCCAGGTCCATGGCTGCAGCCACGGTGGCCTGAAAGAAGGGTGCGCCCAGGGTGCCCGGCGCATCCAGGCGGGTGTTGAGCAGCATGATCACGATCTTCTCGGCCATTCCCGTCTCCTCTCGGGGCTTGCAAAATGCCCCATCGGCCCCATAACCCGAAAGGCGCCCGATTGCGCCTCCAAGACAGTATAATTCGCGCACGATCAGACCGCCTCGCACGGAGACCCGAAGATGCCCATCTACGAATACGAATGCAATGCCTGTGGCCACCGCATGGAGGCCATGCAGAAGATTGCCGATGCCCCATTGGTGGACTGCCCCGCCTGCCACACGGCCGAACTGCGCAAACTGGTGTCGGCCAGCGCCTTTCGCCTGGGTGGTAGCGGCTGGTACGAGACCGATTTCAAGAAGGACAACAAGCGCAATCTCAAGGAGGGTGACAAGGCCGCTCCCTGCGCCACCGACAGCAGTGCCAAATCCCCGGCCTGCAGCGCCTGTCCCGCTGCCGCCAACTCCGGGGGGTGATCCTTGTCGGACAAACACAGCGGACCCATGCAGAGCCTGCGACGCTACCTGATCGCAGGCCTGCTGGTCTGGGTGCCCCTGGTGGCCACCGCGGCCATCATCAAGTTCATCCTGGACGTGATGGATCGCACCCTGCTGCTGCTGCCGCCGGGGTTGCGACCGGAGGCCCTGCTGGGTTTCACCATCCCGGGCTTCGGGGTGGTGATCGCCGTGGTCATCGTCTTCACCACCGGCCTGGTGGTGGCCAACCTGCTGGGCCGCAAGCTGGTGGAGATCTGGGAGGCCATCCTGGCCCGCATCCCCCTGGTGAGCACCATCTACTCCGCCGTGAAGCAGGTGATGGAGACCCTGTTGGGGGCGGGCGGGGAATCCTTCCGGCGGGTGCTGCTGGTGGAGTATCCCAGGAAGGGGATCTGGACCCTGGGCTTTCAGACCGGGGCCGGCATGGGCGAGGTGCAGGCGCGCACCGAAAAGGATGTGATCAGCGTCTTCATTCCCACCACACCCAACCCCACTTCTGGCTTCATCATCCTTGTGCCTCGGGACGAGGTGGTGGTGCTCGACATGTCGGTGGAGGACGGCCTCAAGTTCGTCATGTCCCTGGGCGTGGTGGTGCCCCGCTACCCCCCGGTCAAGAAGGGCGAGACGGGGGCGAAGTGAGGCCGCGGCGCCAGGCGCCTTCCCCTGGACTTGCCACCCCAATTGGCAAGACCGTACCATTACCGGTTTTCCACAGCCTCAATCATTCAGGACACTCCAGGAATCCCCCATGCGCTCCCATTACTGCGGTATCGTCGATGAGTCCCTGCTCGACCAGGAAGTGACACTGTGCGGCTGGGTCAATCGCCGCCGGGACCATGGGGGCGTGATCTTTGTCGATCTGCGTGACCGTGAGGGGTTGGTGCAGGTGGTCTTCGACCCGGACCGGGCCGATGTCTTCGCCACCGCCGAGCGCATTCGCAGCGAATACGTGCTGAAGGTGACCGGCCGGGTGCGTCGTCGTCCGGAAGGTACGGTGAACACCGATCTGCGCACCGGCGCCATCGAAGTGCTGGGCACCGGGCTGACCGTGCTCAACACCTCCGAGACCCCACCCTTCCAGCTGGATGAGGACGACGTGGGCGAGGAGACGCGCCTGCGCTACCGTTATGTGGATCTGCGCCGCCCCACCATGCAGAGGCGTCTGCAGATGCGTGCCCAGATCACCGGCGTATTGCGCCGGTTCCTGGAAGGGCATGACTTCCTCGATATCGAGACCCCGATGCTCACCAAGGCCACGCCCGAAGGGGCGCGGGATTACCTGGTGCCCAGCCGCACCCATCCCGGCAGTTTCTTCGCGCTGCCCCAGTCGCCGCAGCTGTTCAAGCAGTTGCTGATGATGTCGGGGCTGGACCGCTACTACCAGATCGTGCGCTGCTTCCGGGACGAAGACCTGCGCGCCGACCGTCAGCCCGAGTTCACCCAGCTGGATATCGAGACCTCCTTCATGGATGAGGAAGGCATCATGACCCTCATGGAGGAAATGATGCGCGAACTCTTCGCCCAGGTGCTGGAAGTGCCCCTGCACACCCCCTTCCAGCGCATGACCTATGCCGAGGCCATGCACCGCTTTGGCTCCGACAAGCCGGACCTGCGCATCCCCCTGGAACTGACGGAGCTCACTGACGTGATGGCGCCGGTGGAGTTCAAGGTGTTCTCCGGCCCCGCCAAGGATCCCCATGGCCGCGTGGCGGCCCTGCGTCTGCCCAAGGGTGGTGATCTCACCCGTAAGGAAATCGACGACTACACCCAGTTCGTGGGGCGTTATGGTGCCAAGGGCCTGGCCTATATCAAGGTCAACGACGTCAATGCGGGGCGAGAGGGACTGCAATCTCCCATCCTCAAGTTCCTGCCGGACGAGGTGGTGGTGGAGATCCTCAACCGCACCGAGGCCGAGGATGGCGACCTGATCTTCTTTGGTGCCGACAAGGCCCGTGTGGTGAACGAGGCCCTGGGTGCCCTGCGGGTCAAGCTGGGTCATGATCGCCATCTGGTGGCGCGCGGCTGGCGCCCCCTGTGGGTGGTGGACTTCCCCATGTTCGAGATGGACGACAAGGACAACCGCTGGGTGGCCCTGCACCATCCCTTCACCGCGCCCCGGGTGGATAACCCCGACGAGCTGGCCGGCGATCCCGGTCACCTGGTCTCCCGGGCATACGACCTGGTGCTCAACGGCACGGAAGTGGGCGGCGGTTCGGTGCGTATCCACAACATGGCCATGCAGCAGAAGGTGTTCGAACTGCTGGGCATCGGCGAGACCGAGGCCCGGGAGAAGTTCGGCTTCCTGCTGGATGCCCTGAAGTACGGCTGCCCGCCGCACGGCGGTATCGCCTTCGGCCTGGATCGCCTGGTCATGCTCATGACCGGCGCCCAGTCCATCCGCGACGTCATGGCCTTCCCCAAGACCCAGACCGCCGCCTGCCCCCTCACCCAGGCCCCCGCCGAGGTCAGCGAGGCCCAGTTGCGGGAACTGAACATCCGCCTGCGGCAAACGGCAGCGGACAAGAAGGAGGGCTGACCGGCCCGCTCGACCCGAAGACCCCTTCCCCGATGCCGGGAAAAGGGGCCAGACCCCGTTTCCCCAAAGAGCTCCTCTCCCGCTGGCGGGAGAGGGGTTGGGGTGAGGGTGGCGGGGACTGACTGCCCCCCTTTTCCGCCTCACTTATACCCAAATCAAAAACTTCCCTTTGAGTTGGTGCCCCGCAACCGGCACACTTTCACACCTGGATTCTGCTAAAAACTACCCTGAGCGAATCATCACCACACCCTACATAACCATAACGACAGGTGACGGGGCATGAAGGCACTGCCGAAGTTCGAAGACCATTCCCGACAGGACACCCGGTACACCACTTGCTACATGTGCGCCTGTCGCTGCGGCATCAAGGTCACCGTCGAAGACAACAAGGTCCGCTACATCCAGGGCAACCGCAACCATCCGGTGAACAAGGGCGTGCTCTGTGCCAAGGGCAACGCCGGCATCATGAAGCAGCAGTCCCCGGCGAGGTTGCAGCAACCCCTGATGCGCAAGCCCGGTACCGAACGGGGGGAGGGGGAGTTTGAACCCATCTCCTGGCACGATGCCCTGAATCTGCTCACCGATCGCCTGGCGAAGATCCGCTCCACCGATCCCAAGAAGCTGGCCTTCTTCACCGGTCGCGACCAGATGCAGGCCCTGACCGGCCTGTGGGCCACCCAGTTCGGTACCATCAACTGGGCTGCCCATGGCGGGTTCTGCTCCGTGAACATGGCCTCGGCGGGGCTTTACACCATGGGGCATGCCTTCTGGGAATTCGGCGACCCGGACTGGGAACGCACCAAATATTTCATGCTCTGGGGCGTTGCGGAGGACCATGCCTCCAATCCCATCAAGATGGGCATCGAGCAGATCAAGCGCCGCGGCGCCAAGTTCGTCTCCGTGAACCCGGTGCGCACCGGCTATCAGGCGGTGGCCGACGAGTGGGTATCCATCCGCCCGGGCACCGATGGCCTGCTGGCCCTGTCCATGGTCCACGTGCTGCTGCGCAACGACTGCATCGACCAGGCCTTCCTGGTGCGCTACACCAACGCCCCCTGGCTGGTGGTGGACACCCCCGGTCAGAAAGGCCACGGTCTCATCCTCCGGGACAAGCAGGGCCAGCCCCTGTGCTGGGATCAGGATACCAACGCCGTCACCGATGCCTCCCAGGTGGAGATCCAGCCGGCCCTGTTCGGTGAATACACCGCCCCGGACGGTCGCCCGGTGAAGACGGTCATGACCCTGCTGGCCGAACGCTATCTCAGTGCCCAGTACGCGCCGGAGAACGTGGCCGATCGTTGCGGCGTGCCCGCCGAACAGATCGAACGTCTGGCCCTGGAGATGGCCCATGTGGCCTTCAAGGAGACCATCGAGATCGAATGCCAGTGGACCGATGCCTACGGCCGCACCCATGATCGCTTCGTGGGTCGCCCCGTTTCCATGCACGCCATGCGGGGCATCTCTGCCCACTCCAACGGTTTTCAGACCTGCCGGGCCATTCATCTGCTGCAGATCCTGATGGGCACCATCGACGTGCCCGGTGGGCATCTGTCCAAGCCGCCGTATCCCAAGCACATCCCGCCGGGCATCAAGCCGGCCCGGGAGATGGCCCCCAACACTCCCCTCAAGAGCCCACCGCTGGGTTTCCCCACCGGCCCCGAGGACCTGGTGATCGACAAGCAGGGCAACCCCCTGCGCATCGACAAGGCCTATTCCTGGGACGCCCCCATGGCCAACCACGGCCTGATGCACATGGTGATCACCAATGCGGTGAAGGGGGATCCTTACCCCATCGACACCCTGATCCTGTTCATGGCCAACATGAGCTGGAACTCCACCATGAACACCAGCCAGGTGATGGACATGCTGCGGGAGAAGGGTGAGGACGGGGAATACAAGATTCCCTTCCTGGTGGTGTCCGACGCCTTTCACTCGGAGACGGTCAACTTCGCCGATCTGGTGCTGCCGGATTGCACCTATCTGGAGCGGCACGACACCATCTCCATGCTGGACCGCCCCATCTCCGAACCCCATGCCGCGGCGGATTCCATCCGCCAGCCCATCCTGGAGAAGGACCGGGACGTGCGCCCCTGGCAGGAGGTGCTGGTGGACCTGGCCGGGCGGCTCAAATTCCCGGCCTTCACCGGCGAGGATGGCAAGCCCCGATACACCTCCTATCAGGACTTCATCGTCAACTTCCAGAAAGAGCCGGGCATCGGTTTCCTGGCGGGTTGGCGTGGTGAAAACGGGGATCAGGACCTGCGCGGCGATCCCAATCCGCAGCAATGGGAGGCGTACGCCAAGAACCAGTGCTTCTTCGTGCATCACCTGGAAGACAGTCAGAAATACTACCGCTACTGCAACCAGGATTACCTGACCCTGGCCCGGCATGCGGGCTGGGTGGGGTCCACCGATCCCATCGTGCTGGAGTTGTATTCCGAGACTCAGCAGCGCTTCAAGCTGGCAGGGCAGGGGCTGTACGACGGGCCATGCCCCACCCGCGAGGAACACAAGGACCGGCTCACCCGCTACTTTGACCCATTGCCCATCTGGCATCCCCCGCTGGAGCATGATCGCATCGATGCCGATGCGTATCCCTTCCATGCCATCACCCAGCGGCCCATGTTCATGTACCACTCCTGGGATTCACAAAACGCCTGGCTGCGGCAGATCTGCGCCGGTAATCGCCTTTACATGAACCGGGGGCGGGCCCACTCCATGGGCATCGAGGACGATGCCTGGGTATGGGTGGAGTCTCATCATGGTCGCATCCGTGCCCAGGTGAAACTGATCGAGGCGGTGGAACCGGACACGGTCTGGACCTGGAACGCCATCGGCAAGCAGGCGGGCGCCTGGGGGTTGTCGGCGGATGCGGATGAATCCCGCAAGGGCTTTCTGCTCAACCACCTGATCTCGGAATTACTCCCCCAGAAGGGAGACGGACTGGACAATGTCACCAATTCCGACCCTGTCACCGGTCAGGCGGCCTGGTATGACCTGCGTGTGAAGATTACCCCCGCCAAACCAGGCGAGGTGGGTTCCTGGCCCCAGTTCGATCAGGTGAAACCCCTGCCCGGGATGGCGGTATCTCCCAGCGCCTTGCGCTATCAGACGCACCGCGCCGTGAACCTGAAGCGCAGCCTCTGGGATGTGCTCACGCGGGGCAAGCACCGGCGGTAAACCGGGCCCTCACCCCAACCCCTCTCCCGCGAGCGGGAGAGGGGCTCTAAACTTCCTTCTCCCCCAAGGGGTGAGAACTAACGCCCCCTTCTCCCCTCGGGGGAGAAGGGACGGGGATGAGGGGAGCGGAGGGCACATGCCTTCCAGGCAGACGACTTGAGGAGTGAATCAATGCGATTGGGTCTGGTAATCGACCTGGACACCTGCGTGGGCTGCCATGCCTGCGCCGTGGCCTGCAAACAGTGGAACACCTCCGGCACCACCGGACCACTGACCGATATCGCCGCCTATGGCGCTGAGCCCAGTGGCGTCTGGTTCAATCGCATCCGCCACTACGAGGTGGGCGATTACCCCAACAACAAGACCGTCAACATGCCCATGTCCTGCATGCACTGCGAGGATGCGGACTGCGTGACCGTATGCCCCACGGGCGCCTCCTACAAGCGCAAAGAGGATGGCATCGTTCTGGTGGATCAGGACAAATGCATGGGCTGCAACCTGTGCGCCTGGGCCTGCCCCTATGGTGCTCGGGAGCTGGATCCCGTGGATGGGGTGATGAAAAAATGCACCCTGTGCATCGACCGTATCTACGACGAGACCCTGGAGCCTGAGGATCGTCAGCCCGCCTGCGTGATCACCTGTCCGGCCCATGCCCGTTTCTTCGGTGACCTGGATGATCCCGATTCCCAGGTGAGCCGCCTGACGCGGGAACGGGCCGGGCAGACGCTCATGCCCGAGTTGGGTTACAAGCCCACCAACACCTATCTGCCGCCACGCGTCACCCGGCCGGTGCCCACGGACGATGTGCGGCGCAAGAGCCTGATCAGCAGCGTGAAGGAATGGGTGAATCAGGCCATTGTTCGTTGATGTGGACCTCGGCCCTCACCCCAACCCCTCTCCCACCAGCGGGAGAGGGGCTCAAGGGCTTCCCTGCGGGCGCGGAGACCCAGA
>NZ_JAJNAO010000016.1:0-43626 GCF_022227625.1 Ectothiorhodospira variabilis
CCCCCCCCCCCCGGCCCCCCCCCCCCCCCCCCCCCCCCCCCCCCCCCCGGGGAGGCACTTTGCCGGTCCTCGCCCCTCACCCCAACCCCTCTCCCCTGAGGGGAGAGGGGCTCGTAATGTATCTCTCATCATCGGGGGTGCCTCACCACCCTGATGCATGAGAGTTAACGTGGATCAGCCCTGGGTGATCAGGGTGTTCAGGCGCTTCACGAAGCCCGCCGGATCCTCCAGCTGGCCACCCTCGGCCAGTACGGCCTGATCCAGCAGCAGGCTGGACCAGTCCTTGAACCGGGCCTCGTCCGTCTCCTCGCCCATACGCTGGATGAGACGGTGGGTGGGGTTCACCTCCAGCACCGGCTTGGTGTCCGGCAGGTTCTGACCCGCCTGCTTCAGCAGTTGCTGCATGTACAGGGCCATCTCGTCCTCGGACAGCACGATGCAGGCCGGGGAGTCGGTGAGGCGATGGGAGAACTTCACCTCCTTGACACGCTCGCCCAGGGCCTCCTGGATGCGCGGCAGCAGGTCCTTGACCTGTTCCTCGGCCTCCTGCTGGGCCTTTTTCTCTTCTTCCGTCTCGGTATCGCCCAGATCCAGGTCGCCCTTGGCCACGGACTTGAGGGACTTGCCCTCGAACTCGTGCAGGTGCGAGACCAGCCACTCATCCACCCGGTCGGAGAGCAGCAGCACCTCGATGCCCCGCTTGCGGAAGACCTCCAGGTGCGGGCTGTGCAGGGCCGCCGTGTGGCTGTCAGCGGTGATGTAGTAGATGGTGTCCTGCCCTTCCTTCATGCGGCCGATGTAGTCGGCCAGGGAGACGTTCTGGGAGGCCTCGCCGGTGTGGGTGCTGGCAAAGCGCAGCAGGCGACCGATCTGCTCCCGGTTGGCGTAGTCCTCGGCGGGACCTTCCTTGAGGACGCGGCCGAAGGCGTCCCAGAAGGTCTGATATTCCTCGGGATCCTTCTTCGCCAGGTCTTCCAGCAGCCCCAGGACCTTTTTCACTGAACCGGAGCGAATGCCGTCGATCAGCCGGTTATTCTGCAGGATCTCCCGGGAAATATTCAGTGGCAGATCGTTGGAGTCCACCACTCCGCGCACGAAGCGCAGATAGGTGGGCATCAACTGCTCGGCATCGTCCATGATGAACACCCGCTGCACGTAAAGCTTGATGCCGTGACGACGGTCCCGGTCCCACAGGTCGAAGGGGGCACGCTTGGGGATGTACAACAGCGAGGTGTATTCCTGGCGCCCTTCCACCCGGTTGTGGGTCCAGGTGAGCGGCTCCTCGAAGTCGTGGGCCACGTGCTTATAGAACTCCTTGTACTCCTCGTCGGAGATGTCCGATTTGGAGCGGGTCCACAGGGCCGAGGCCCGGTTGACCGTCTCCCACTCGTCCAGGGCCTTGCCGTCGTCGTCCCGCTTGCGCATGGCGATGGGCAGGGGGATGTGATCGGAGTAGCGGGTGATGATGTGGCGCAGGCGGAATTCATCCAGGAATTCGTCCTCGTCCTTTTTCAGGTGCAGGACCACTTCGGTGCCCCGCCCGGCCTTCTCCACCGTCTCCACGGTGAACTCGCCGCTGCCATCGGATTCCCAGCGCACGCCGTGCTCGGCGCCCATGCCGGCGCGGCGGGTGGTGAGGGTCACCCGGTCGGCGATGATGAAGGACGAGTAGAAACCCACACCGAACTGGCCGATGAGGTGAGCATCCTTCTTCTGGTCGCCGGTGAGGCGGCTGAGGAACTCCCGGGTGCCGGAGTGGGCGATGGTGCCGATGTTGTTGATCACATCATCCCGGCTCATGCCGATGCCATTGTCGCGCACGGTCACGGTGCGGGCGTCCTTGTCGTACTCCACCTGGATGCCCAGTTCGCCCTCGCCTTCCATCAGGGCATCGTCGGAGAGGGCCTCGAAGCGCAGCTTGTCGCAGGCATCGGCGGCGTTGGAGATGAGTTCGCGCAGGAAGATCTCCTTGTTGGAGTACAGCGCGTTGATCATCAGGTGCAGCAGTTGGCTGACCTCGGTCTGGAACTGTCGGGTTTCCTTGTGCGTGTCGACGCTCATGGGGGCTCCGCGGTTGATAGGTGAATTGACTCGCGGAGTGGTATGGGGGTGGGTGGGGAGGATTTCAAGAGGGTGAGGTGAATTTCAGAGGGGACCGGGCGAGTTGTGGGGTTTTTGTGGGAGCGGGCCTGCCAGCGAATCGCTGCGGTAGCAGCGACCTGTCCAAGCTTTGCGCCTGCCGCCTTCGCGGGCAAGGCCCGCTCCCACAGGGGTTGCCAGGGATCAGAAACCGGTACCCTCGGACGGGGCGGCCGCCGGATCCACTTCAACATCCGGGTCCTTCTTGCGGGCATTCACCGGTGACTCGGCATCCAGCAGGTAGGCCATGATGTGGGAAATGGAATCCTGGGTGATGAACTCGTTATAGCCCATGCGCGGCATGGAGGTGCACGGGAAATACGCGTGGGGGTTGTAGATCATCTCGTACACGAACCGCCGCACCGCCTCGGTATTGCCCCGCAACTCGCCGTAATTGCTCAGACTGGGGCCGAGGTTGCCGTAGGCCAGCTCCTCCGGGTCCATCTGATGGCAGGCATAGCAGTTGCCGCCCACCGTGCGTTCGGGATCATCAAAGTTGTGGCCGATACGGAAACCGTAACCACTACGGGCCAGTTCGCGGCCCTTTTCCCAGTCCCCCAGTTGAATGCCGCCCTCCGGGTACTGGAAGCTCTGGCGGGCCAGGGAGACGATGCGCGTGGCGATCTCCCCATGGGGGCGGTTGCGGGTCTCGCTGCACAGGCGTTGCAGCTCATCCTGCTGCATGCGCTCCCGCGCCGTGCCGCCCTCCTGCACCTCCTGGGACAGGTTGAAGCTGCCCGATTCAAAGATCAGATACTCGGCATATTCCTCGGCCGACATCTCCGTGTAGTCCCTCTTCTCGTCGTTCTGGGACCCTGGCTGGGCGCAACCGGCCAGCAGCGCCACGGAAACGGCCACACCCACATACCCTGCTTTGGTCATCTTGATTCCCATGATGGCTTCTCCCGATCAGCGCTTCAGGTCCGGCAGGGTGGCCTCGCCGCCCCGGGCCTGGTCGGTCCAGTATGAAATGATGGCGACGGACGCCTCGGAGCCGAACTGGATACCCGCCTGGCGCATCTGGTAGTAGCAGCCCCGCACCCGGTGCTGGGAACTTCTCACCACCCCGTGACCGATGCGATAGGCGGGCCAGGAGACCGCCTTGGACCACTCCTCCTGGTTGGAGGTCACCGGCAGGAACGAGAGGCGAATGCGCTTGCGGGGTTCGCTATGGCAGGACACGCAACCAAAGTCCATGCTTCCGGCCCGGCGGTGGAACAGCACCTCACCGGCATCCCGGGTGAGCTGCTCCATGGGGTGATCCATGGGCGGGTTCCAGGCCATGCCATTGGACTGAGCCGCCACGTAGGTGTAGATGGCCACCAGGTCCGCCTCGCGCATATCCGATGAGTGCTTGCGGGCAACGGGATCGTCATCCTCGGTGAAGCCCTGCAGGGTCTTCATGCAGTGGATGATGCGGCTTTCCAGGTCCATGACCCGGCCGGTGTCCTCGAAGAACCGGGGCATCTGCACGTAGGCCCCCTCGAGCACGCCGGGGCCGAGGCCGAAGTCACACTGCTCAAGGGACACGTTCTTGGGCCCTCTGGGCTCATGATACAGATCCTCCCCCCGCCACTCGGTGAGCTCTGCCGGGTTGTCATCGGCCAGCATCATGAGCTGTTCCCGGCCGGTGAGGTAGGGCGAGTCCGACGCGACCGCCCCCCCGACCACGCTCCCGGCCAAGGCCGTAGCGATCAACACATGCTTGAACATGTTCCAAATCCTCCGCGCTTTTTTTCTGGTCATGTGGCGTCCCTCCGGCCCCCTGTGCCCGGGTGGTGATGGAAGCGCCCAGCCATAGACTGCGTCCAGCGTTGGCAAATGTCAATCGATATGGAATAAAGACATAACCATTAGTAATTTCTTATACAGGCGGGGGTGGATTCATGGGCAGCTCAGAAGGGGGCAGGAGCCATCTCGGGGGATCAGAGATTTTTTTCGTGGGCGAGGAGCCATTGCTTGATGCGAGGGCCGGCGCCCCGGGTGGCGCCGCCATAGCCGCCCAGACCGCCGTGGGCGGGGATAACCCGATGACAGGGGATGATGATGGGCAGGGGGTTGCAACGGCAGGCACCGCCGACGGCCCGGGCGCCGGAGTTCAGTTGCCGAGCCAACTGGCCGTAGGTGATTGGCGCGCCCGGGGGAATGCGGCACAGGGCCGCCCACACACGCTGCTGGAAGGGTGTGCCCCGGAGGGACAGGGGGAGATCGAAACCGAAGACGGGGTCCTGGAAATACTGCCGCAACTGTCGGATGGTCTCGGCGGCCAGGCCTGATGAGGGCGATGGTGTTGAGACGGGTGCGTCGGAAACATAATCCAGGGCCGTCAGGCCGTCGTCATCCCAGGTCAGGGCAATGTGCCCCAGGGGGGTGTCGATCACCGCCCGGGATGGCATCCGGCTACTCCACCAGCAGCAACTGCTGGAGGCGCTGACGGAGCATGATCCGTCGGCCGGGCTCGGTGGCCCGGTCCAGCAGATCTTCGTACAGAGCCCGGGCATCGTCCACCAGGCCCGCATCGGCCAGGGACTGCGCGGCCTGGAAGCGGGCACTCAGGCCCCAAAGATCGGTGCTGTTGCCGGCCATGGCCGAGCGCAGATAGTGGCGTGCCGCCTGCTCATGGGCATCCAGGGCACGATGGGAGTCCGCCTTCCAGAACCACAACTCGCGCAATTGCCGGGACTCTGCCAGCCGGGGCGCCAGGGCCCGGAACAGGTTCAGAGCCTCGTCGTGGCGGCCCACGGTCTGCAGGTCGAACATCACCTGCATGAAACGGTCGGCCCTCTCGGCATCCAGACGACGCACACCGGAGAGCACGTCATAGAGCCCGTCAATACCCGCCTGCTCCTGGCCGCTGAGGATGAGGGTGCGGGCCCGGCGCAGGCCCCAGTCGAAGGGGTCCACCCCCTCGGGAGGGCGGCGCAGACCGGCCATGAGGGCCGAGGCGGTCGCAAGATCCCCCTGCTCCAGGGCCTGCTCCACAAGCAGGTGCCGTACCGGACCCGGTACCCGCTCGGGACTGCCAAAAGGCCCTTCCCCCAGATACAGGGCATGGAGCAGTGCCTGGCCATGGCCCTCCACCCGCACCAGTTGCTCGCCCAGGTGACGGTGGGCCTGTTCCCGGCCCGAAGCCGAAGGGGATCTCAAGGCCACCAGGGCCAGCAGCCCGCGAGACAGATGGGGTTCGCGGTTCTGCAGTTGCGCGGCGCGTTCAAACCAACCTGCGTCATCACCCAGCAGCCACTGCCGACGGTTGGCCTCGCGCTCGCCCAGTCGGGCGTAGCGCTCCCAGAGCAGATCGGCAGAGAGGCGAAAGGCATCATCACTCTCCCCCAGGTATCGCTGGGACGCCAGGGCGCGCTCCATGATGGCCAGAGCCTCGGCGCTGTCACTGACGGACCGGGCAGCAAGTGCGGCCACAGCCTGATACCGGGCCCCGTCCCGGGTATCCCGTCCCACGTCCCGGGCACGGGCGAGGGCCCGCGCCTGGGAGTCTGCGGCGGAAAGGTCGCCAGCACGCAGACGGGCCAGCAGGCGCAGCGCATCGGCCTCATGACCGTCACGGCCATCCAGGGCATCCACCGCCTCGCGGGGCCTTCCCAGGCTCAGCAGCAGGCGGGCCTCCATCAGGGCCACCCGCGCCACGTCATCGGGATAATCAAAGCGGTAGCGCTGCAGGGCGGTGAGGGCATCCTCGGGGCGGTCGTCGAGAATGTAGGATTCGGCCACCAGTCGACGCCAGGACCGAAACCAGCTCTCACTGGCGTTGTGGCTGCCGAACCAGATCAGGGGCCGCAACACATCGCGAGCCTCCTCACCACGCCCCAGTGAGACGAGGGCGTGGGCCTGCCGGGTGCGGGTCCAGATGACGAAGTCCACCGGCATCTCCACCGGGACCCGGGCGGTGCGTTCCACCACCTGCTCCCAGCGACCGTTCATGCCAAGGATTTCGATGCGGGCCTGCTCCCGTTCCATCCAGCGCACGGGTTCGGCGCGGGGGTCCGGCGTCTCCCGTGCCAGCAGGTTCAGGGCCAGTTCCGCAGCACCCACACGGGCCATGGCCATGGCCTCGTCGACAACCCGGTCGGCCTGTGCCGGCGTGATGCATACCAGCAGGAGACACAGCACCACCAGACCACGCGGCATGGCCGTCACCACACGCACGACAAAGCGTCCCGGCAAGCCGGGACGCTTTGAACGAGCCATGCGGATGTAACCCAGGAGGGCCGGACTTACTTGACGTCTTCCTTGATGCGAGCGGCCTTGCCGGTGCGACCACGCAGGTAGTACAGCTTGGCACGACGCACCTTACCGCGACGCTTGACCTGGATCTCCGCCACCGACGGGCTGTAGGTCTGGAAGACACGCTCCACACCTTCGCCGTGGGATACCTTGCGCACGGTAAAGGCGGAATTGATGCCGCGGTTACGCTTGGCGATGCACACGCCTTCAAAGGCCTGCAGACGCTCGCGGTTACCTTCCTTCACCTTCACCTGGACGACCACGGTGTCGCCGGGGGTGAAGTTGGGCACCTCGCGGTTCATCTGCTCGGCGTCCAGTTGCTGGATGATGTTACTCATGGTTTGACCCCTGTCAGTCACTGCTCGGCGCGGCCTGCCCCTCGGCATGCTCGCGTTGATATTCTTCCAGCAGGCGGCGATCCGCCTGACTCAATTCCTGACGCGCCAGTATGTCCGGGCGGCGCTCCCAGGTACGCCCCAGGGCCTGCTTGCGACGCCAACGCTCGATCCGTCCGTGATCGCCGCTGCGCAGAACCCGGGGCACTTCCAGCCCGTCGATCACCTCCGGGCGGGTGTAGTGCGGGCAGTCCAGCAGGCCCGTGGCAAAAGAGTCCTGGGCGGCGGAATCCTCGCCTCCCAGGACCCCCGGCAACAACCGGGCACAGGCATCCATCAGGACCATGGCTGCCAGCTCGCCGCCGGACAGCACATAATCACCGATGGACCATTCCTCATCCACTTCCAGCTGGACAAGGCGCTCATCAATGCCTTCATAGCGACCCGCCAGCAGGATCAGCCTGGACCGGCTGGCCATCTCATGGACGGCGGCCTGATCCAGGGGGCGCCCCTGCGGGCTCATGAACAGCACCCTGGCCGGCCGGGGGTCGGCCTCGCGAGCCGCGCGAATGGCGCGACGCAGCGGCTCCACCTTCATCACCATCCCCGGACCACCGCCGTAGGGGCGATCATCCACGGTGCGATGGCGATCCTCGGTGAAGCATCTTGGATCCCAGCACTGCAGGGACAGCAATCCCCGCTCCCGGGCCCGCCCGGTCACACCGCAATGAGTCACTGAAGCAACCCATTCGGGAAACACGCTGATGACATCGAATCGCATGGGGGATCCTAGAAATCCGGATCCCAGTCCACTCGCATCCGGCCGGCGTCCAGGTCGATCTCATGGATCACCTGCCCCCGCAAGTACGGAATCAGGCGTTCCCGGTCGCCACGAACCACCAATACGTCGTTGGCACCGGTCTGGATCAGGTTTTCCACCCGACCCAGGGAGATGCCACCCACTGTCTCCACTCCCAGGCCGACCAGGTCTGCCCAGTAGTACTCGCCTTCGGGCAGCGGCTCGAGCTGTTCCGGCCGGATGGCCAGCTGGCAGCCCACATAGGTCGCCGCCACATCCCGATCGTCCATGCCCGCAAACTTGGCAACCACCCCCTTACCCTGGGGGCGTCCGTCTTCCAGTGTGACGGACTGCCATTGCCCATTCCGCTCCATGAGCAGGGGCTCGTACTGCAGGATGCGATCACGCGGGTCGGTCTCGGAGAAGAGCTTGACCCAGCCACGAACGCCGTGAACGCCCGAGATCCGGCCAACAACAATCGGGTCCGAGCCCACGTGCCTGCCCCGTGCTGCCTTAGGCGGCAGCCTGGTTCTGCTTCTGGAATTCCTTCAGCAGCTTGGCCACGCGTTCGGAGGTCTGGGCACCCTTGGACAGCCAGTGCTCCATGCGCTCGCTGTCCATGTGCAAACGCACTTCCTGGCCACGCGCCACCGGGTTGAAGTAACCCAGGCGCTCAATGTAGCCGCTATCACGGCGACTGCGGGAGTCGGTGACCACAATTTTGTAGAAGGGCGCCTTCTTGGCGCCACCGCGAGCAAGTCGAATCGTTACCATCTGCGCTTAGCCCTGCTTGTCAGGTATTCCGAGCGGGGGTTTCCCCGGAGAAACGCGGCATTATACACACGCCGCCCCCGGGCACAAGTAGGGGCGCCAGGGCGCCCCCTGCCATCTCGGGATCAAAAGGGCATGCGGCCGCCCGGCATGCGGCCCTTCAGGGACTTCATCATCTTGTTCATGCCGCCCTTGGAAAACTGTTTCACCATCTTGCTCATCTGCATGTGCTGCTTGAGCAGCCGGTTCACGTCCTGCACCTGCGTGCCGGAACCGGCGGCGATGCGCCGCTTGCGTCGCCCCTTGATGATCTCGGGATGACGACGCTCCTTGGGGGTCATGGAGTTGATGATGGCCACCATGCGGCCCATGTCCTTGTCGTGGGCCTTGTTCTTGATGGCATCCGGCAGATCCCCGGTGCCGGGCAGCTTCTCCAGGAGGGAATTCACACCCCCCATCTTGGACATCTGCCCCAACTGATCCCGCAGGTCCTCCAGGTCGAAGCTCTTGCCTTTCTTGATCTTGCGGGCCAGCTTTTCCGCCTTGTCCTGATCCACCTGGCGGGTGGCCTCCTCCACCAGGCTCACCACATCGCCCATACCCAGGATGCGCGAGGCCACCCGGTCCGGGTGGAAGGGCTCCAGGGCCGTGGTCTTCTCCCCCATGCCCAGGAACTTGATGGGCTTGCCGGTGATGTGCCGCACCGACAGGGCAGCACCGCCACGGGCGTCGCCATCAGCCTTGGTGAGCACCACCCCCGTCAGCGGCAGGGCATCATTGAAGGCCTTGGCGGTATTGGCAGCGTCCTGACCGGTCATGCTGTCCACCACGAACAGGGTCTCGGCAGGATCCAAAGCCTCATGCAGACGCCGGATCTCGTCCATCATCTCGGCATCCACGTGCAGCCGGCCGGCGGTGTCAATGATGAGTACATCCCGGTGCTGCTTGCGGGCCTGCTCCAGAGCGGCCTTGGCGATATCCACCGGGTCTTGCCCCGCGTCGCTGGGGAAGAAATCGGCGCCCACCTCGCCTGCCACGGTCTGCAGCTGGCGGATGGCGGCGGGCCGGTAGACGTCACAACTGGCCACCATCACCTTCTTGTCCTTGCGCTCTGCCAGCCAGCGGGAGAGCTTGCCTACGGTGGTGGTCTTGCCCGCCCCCTGCAGACCGGCCATGAGGATGACCGCCGGGGGCTGGACATTCAGATTGATTTCATCGTTGCCATCCCCCATGACGGCAATCAACTCGTCGTTGACCACCTTCACCAGGGCCTGCCCCGGGGTCAGGCTGGCCAGCACCTCCTGGCCCACCGCCCGCTCCTTGACCCGGGCAATGAACTCCCGCACCACCGGCAGCGCCACGTCCGCCTCCAGGAGCGCCTTGCGCACCTCCCGGATGGTCTCCTGGACGTTTTCCTCGGTCAGTCGCGACTGCCCGCGCAGGCGCTTGATAGTGCCCTGAAGGCGATCTGAAAGGCTGTCAAACATGGAAACCTGCCTGGAACGTCAGTAAAGGCGCGGATTATATCTTGAATACATCCCCGCTGCCGAGGCGCACCAGATCCCGCTCGGGCAGTCGCCGCCGCAAATCCTCGAAGGTCTCGGACTCTGCACCGGGCTTGAGATGACTGATGCCCACCCGTGGCCGGTGCCGCAGCTTGACCAGGTCCTGGGCCAGCAGGCTGGGGCAGTAATGGCCGGCACGACGCCCCAGGTCACGTTCCGACTCGGGGAACGCACATTCCACCATCAGCAAGTCCAGGCCTGCGTGATCATTCAGGGCGGTCCATAAATCGTCATTGCTGGTGGTATCACCGGTGAAGGCGAAAGCGCCACGGTCATCCTCCACCCGGTAACCCACCGCCGGCACCGTATGCGTGGCTGGCAGCATGTGCACCCGCCGACCCTCGATATCCAGGGGGCGGGCAGCATCCATCTCCTCGAAACGGACCACAGGGCGCTCACGCTCCGGCAGCTCGAAAAAATCGGGCCAGATCTGCCAATTGAAGATGTGGTGATGAATGATGCGCATGCAATCGGAGCGGGTATGGATCACCAGGGGCCTGGATTGCAGGCGGCTGAACAGGGTATCCACCAACAGCGGCAGGCAGGCGATGTGATCCAGATGGGTGTGGGTAATGAATACGTGGCGCAGGCGCGCCATGGCTTCCAGGGACAGATCCGCCACCCCCGTACCGCAGTCGATGAGGATGTCATCATCCACCAGCAGCGCCGATGTGCGCCGACCCGCGCCGATCCCGCCACTGCATCCCAGCACCTTGATCTCCATGGTCTGCGCATCTCCCGTCCGCGGCACTGAACGCCATGGGCCATGATCGTAGCATGGCTGCAAAGGCGCTGACCAAGCCAAGGAGAGGTTGCGAGACGCATGCACCTTCACCGGACTCCGATTTTGTGCAATGATTCTCGGTCGAAATTTAAGGTTTGGAATCCCCGCATGCTCGTAGCCGCCTTCGGATTACTCGCCACCGTGTTCTACTTCATGAGTGGAGCCCTGCTGATGCAGCGGCTTCGCCGTGCTGCCGGCGGGGAGCCGCCCTCGGACAAGGGCCGGCTCCTGCTGTTCTCCGCGTGGGGCGCCGCCATCGTCCTGCACGCCCTGGTGCTCTACCACTTCATGTTCGGAGCCAACGGCTTCGGTATCGGGGTCTTCAGCGTTGTATCGATGACGGCCTGGATCATCGCCGTGTTCCTGTTTGTCTGGTCACTGCGACACCCCATCCATGTGCTGGGCATCATCCTGCTGCCATTTGCCGGGGTGACCGTAGCGCTGGAGATGGCCCTGGCCGGCGGCGCACCCACCGCCACGGTGGCCGACCCCGGGCTGCGCGCCCACATGCTGCTGGCCATGATCGCCTTCAGTCTGCTCACCATCGCCGCCATCCAGGCGGGTCTGCTGGCCCTACAGAACTACAGCCTGCACAACCATCGTCCCGGCGGGCTGATCCGGGCGCTGCCACCGCTGTCGATGATGGATTCCATGCTGTTCCACATCATCGGCTGGGGCTTCATCTTTCTCACCGCGGCACTGGGAACGGGCCTGTTCGTGCTGGAAGACATCCTCGCTCAGCAACTGGCCCACAAGGTGGTGTTTGCCCTCATCGCCTGGGTGGTGTTTGCCATCCTTCTATTCGGGCGCTTCCGCTTCGGCTGGCGTGGTCGCAAGGCCGTGCGCTGGACGCTCATGGGATTTGCCTGGCTCGTGGTGGCCTACGTGGGCACCAAGCTCGTCATGGAAGTGATGCTGGGCATCGCCTGAACCCTCCCGCACGCCTCGCCCAGGCACACGGGGACAATGGCAGCCCTTGACAGGTCGGCCGGCGTCTCCGTGTAATGCCGGTGGTGCGAAACCTCCCCCTGAGGTGCTGAAGCGACCTTGGAAAATATTCCCTTAGGCGCACTGGCTGCCGTGCTGGTGGTGCTGTTCATCTGTTCGGCCTTTTTCTCCGGGTCGGAAACCGCCTTGATGGCGTTGAACCGCTATCGCATGCGCCACATGGCGCAGGCGGGCCATGGCGGTGCACGCCGCGCCCAGAAACTGCTGGACAAGCCGGATCGACTCATCGGCCTGATCCTGCTAGGCAATAACTTCGTCAACATCCTGATTACCCAGCTGGCCACCTATATCGGCTTCAGGGTGTATGGCGACGTGGGGGTGGCTGTAGCCACGGGCCTGCTCACCCTCACTTTGCTGGTGTTTGCCGAGGTGGCCCCCAAGACGCTGGCCGCCCTGCACTCGGATCGCGTGGCCTACCCGGCCGCGTATGTATTCACTCCCCTGCTGGTAGTGGCCTATCCGCTGGTATGGACCGTCAACCTCGTGGCCAATGGCGTATTGCGTGCCGTGGGTGTGCGTGCCGAGAACCGTGCCCATCAGGCACTGTCCAGTGAGGAATTGCGGGTGGCCGTGAACGAGGCCGGCAGCCTGATCCCGGCCCGCCACCAGCGCATGCTGGTGAACCTGCTGGACCTGGAAAAGGCCACCGTGGAAGACATCATGGTGCCGCGCAACGAGATCGTGGGGATCGATCTGGAGGATGACTGGGAAGAGATCGAGGACCAGATCATCCACAGCCAGTACACCCGTCTGCCGGTTTTCAAGGGCAATGTGGACAACATGCTGGGTTTCATACACCTGCGGCGAGTGTTGCCCATGGTGTACCGGCATGAATTCTCGGCAGCCCAGCTGCGCGCCAGCCTGCGCGAGCCCTATTTCATCCCCCAGGGCACCAATCTCAATCGCCAGCTACTCAACTTTCAGCGCGAGCAGCGACGCATCGGCCTGGTGGTGGATGAGTACGGCGACATCGAAGGCCTGGTCACCCTGGAAGACCTGCTGGAGGAGGTGGTGGGCGAGTTCACCACAGACCCGTCCGCGGTCTCGCCCGAAGTACTCCCTCAGGAGGATGGCAGCTATCTGGTGGATGCCACCATCCACCTGCGGGAGCTCAACCGCATCCTCGGGTCCCGGTTCCCGGTGGACGGCCCACGCACCCTCAACGGCATGTTGCTGGAGTATCTGGAGACGATCCCCGATGCCAATACCAGCGTACTCATCGACCGCTATCCCATCGAAATCGTCCACGTGAAAAGCAACGCCATCAAGACCGTGCGCGTCAGCCCGCGCCTGCCCACCAGGGCCGGGGGCCAGGACAGCACCAGTCCTTGATTCCGCCCACGGCGACACACGGAACCAGGATCATGGCCAAGCCCCGCGTACAGCATCAATGCACCGCCTGTGGAGCCCTGTCCCCCAAATGGGCTGGCCAGTGCCCCGACTGCGGCGCCTGGAACACGCTGGAGGAAGTCGCGTCCCGATCGGCACCCATTGCCGCCACCGGCAGCCGTTTCGCCGGCTATGCCGGCGGCCCGGCCCAGGTGAAGCGCCTGGGCGAGGTGACCACCGAGGGCGACGCCCGCAACACCACCGGCATCTCGGAACTGGACCGCGCCCTGGGCGGCGGACTGGTGCAGGGCTCGGTGGTGCTCATCGGCGGTGACCCGGGGATTGGCAAGTCCACCCTGCTCCTGCAGGCCCTGGCCACCCTGCCCGACCTGGCCAGTCTCTATGTAACCGGCGAGGAATCCCCCGAACAGGTCTCCCTGCGCGGACGCCGCCTGGGCCTGCCCTGCGACGATCTGCGCCTGCTCACCGAGACCTGCGTGGAGCGCATCATTGAACACGCCCAACGGGAGAAGCCCCAGGTCATGGTGGTGGACTCGATCCAGACGATCCACTCCGAACAACTGCAATCGGCCCCGGGCTCGGTGGCCCAGGTGCGCGAGAGCGCGGCGGTGTTGGTGCGCTATGCCAAGCAGACCGGAACCGCCGTGTTCATCGTCGGCCACGTGACCAAGGAGGGTCAGATCGCTGGCCCACGCGTACTGGAGCACATGGTGGATACGGTGCTTTATTTCGAGGGGGATCCCGGTGGCCGCTACCGGGTGCTCCGGGCGGTGAAAAACCGTTTTGGCGCGGTGAACGAGCTGGGGGTCTTCGCCATGCTGGAGACCGGCCTCAAGCCGGTAAGCAACCCCTCGGCCATCTTCCTGTCACGTCACGAGGAACCGGTACCCGGCAGCGTGATCATGGTGACCCGCGAGGGTACGCGACCACTGATGGTGGAGGTGCAGGCCCTGGTGGCCGAGAGCCACGCTCCCCAGCCCCGGCGGGTGACCGTCGGCCTGGAACAGAACCGCCTTGCCATGCTCCTGGCGGTGCTGCATCGTCACGGCGGCCTCGCCCTCTATGATCAGGACGTCTTCGTCAATGTGGTGGGTGGCGTGCGGGTCACGGAAACCGCCGCCGATCTGCCCATGCTGCTCTCGGCCCTGTCCAGCTTCCGCGACCGCCCCCTGCCCCATGAACTGGTGAGCTTCGGCGAGGTGGGCCTGGCCGGCGAGATCCGCCCGGTGCCCAATGGCGAGGAGCGCCTGCGGGAGGCGGCCAAGCACGGCTTCACCCGCGCCGTGGTGCCCGCCGGCAATGCGCCGCGCAAGCCCATCCAGGGCATGGAGGTCACTGCCGCCAGCCGCCTTTCCCAGGTTCTGGACGTGATCTGAGACCGGCCACCGCAGCAACCACGACAGCGCTTCGTGCTACCCTTTGTTTCGCGTATCATTCCACCCCAGCCAGAGGCACAGAATGACCACAAGCGACACACCCGACAATCCGGCCGAGTTTGAAAAGGACCTGGAGTCCCTGGAGGCCCTGGTGGGCCGCATGGAACAAGGGGAACTGTCGCTGGAGGCCTCGCTGAAGGAATTCGAGCGCGGGATCGCGCTCACCCGCCGCTGCCAGAAGGCCCTGACCGAGGCAGAACAGAAGGTGCGCCGACTCACCGAGGATGGCACCGAGATCGATCTCGACATGCCCGAACCAGCGGGCCCGGACGGAGAAGACTGAGTGGAATCACGTATTTCCGAGCTGCAAAAACGGGTTGAAGCCGCCCTGGCTGGCTGGCTGCCCGAGTCAAACATCCTGCCTGGCCGGCTGCATGAAGCCATGCGCTACTCTGCCCTGGACGGTGGCAAGCGCATTCGGCCGGTACTGACCTACGCCACCGGAACCGCTCTGGGCGTTCCCCTGGATCAACTGGACGGCCCCGCCTGTGCCGTGGAACTGATCCACGTGTATTCCCTGGTGCACGACGACCTGCCGGCCATGGATGACGACGACCTGCGCCGCGGCAAGCCCACCTGCCACAAGGCCTACGACGATGCCACTGCCATACTGGTGGGAGACGCCCTGCAGGCCCTGGCTTTCCAGATCCTGGCCACCGACCCTCACATGGTGGATGACCCTTCTGCCCGTCTGCGCATGGTGGAACAACTGGCCCGGGCCTCTGGCTCCCGGGGCATGGTGGGTGGTCAGGCCATCGACCTGGGCTCCGCCGGCAAGCAACTGGACATTGCCGAACTGGAAGGCATGCACGTGCACAAGACGGGCGCCCTGATCCGGGCCGCCGTGCTGATGGGGGCGAACAGTCGCCCTGACGTGGATCCGCACACCCTTGATGGCCTGGACCGCTTCGCCAAGTGCATCGGCCTGGCCTTCCAGATTCGCGACGACATTCTGGACGTGGAAGGCGATACCCAGACCCTGGGCAAGACCCAGGGGGCCGACCAGGCTCTGGGCAAGGCCACCTACCCGGCCATCATTGGCCTGGAATCCTCCAAGCAGCAGGCCCGGGAACTGGTGGACCGCGCCCTGGAGGGCATTGCCGGCCTGGATGAGCGAGCCGATCTGCTGCGCTGGATCGCCCGGTTCATCGTCGAGCGCATCAATTGAGGGGGGATTCGGGTTGCACACCCGGCCACCCGTCACGATAATGAAAGTTTTCCTCCGAATGGCAGTGAGATGACCCAGACTGATTCGTATCCCCTGCTCTCGCGCATCCACAGCCCGGAGGATATCCGCGGCTGGTCCACGGATGAACTCTCCTCCCTGGCCGAGGAGATGCGAGCCTTTCTGCTGGAATCCGTTTCCCGCACGGGCGGCCACCTGGCCGCCAACCTGGGTACGGTAGAGCTCACCATCGCCCTGCACCATGTATTCAACACACCCGAGGACCGCCTGGTCTGGGATGTAGGTCACCAGAGCTACCCCCACAAGATCCTCAGTGGCCGCCGCGACGCCATGAAGTCCTTGCGCCAGAAGGGCGGGCTGGCCGGATTCCCCAAGCGTGACGAAAGCTGTTTCGACTGTTTTGGCGTTGGCCATTCCAGCACTTCCATCAGCGCCGCCCTGGGTATGGCCCTGGGGGCGCGCCAGCAGGGCGAGCGACGCAAGTCCGTGGCCATCATCGGCGATGGTGCCATGACCGCCGGCATGGCCTTTGAGGCCCTCAACCACGCTGGCGACGAAAAGGCCGACCTGGTGGTCGTGCTCAATGACAACAACATGTCCATCTCGGCCAACGTGGGCGCTTTGAACCGTCATCTGGCGAGCCTGCTTTCCGGCCCCATGTATTCCAGCATGCGCGAAGGCAGCAAGCGGGTGCTGAACCACATGCCCCCCATGCGCGAATTCATGCGCCGCGCCGAGGAGCATGTGAAGGGCATGATCGTCCCCAGCACCCTGTTCGAAGAACTGGGACTGAACTACTTCGGCCCGGTGGACGGCCACGATGTGAATGGCCTGGTCAAGATGCTGCGCAACATCTACACCATGGAAGGGCCGATCCTGCTACATGTGGTCACCCATAAGGGGCGCGGTTACGCGCCGGCCGAAGAGGATCCCTGCACCTACCACGGGGTAGGCAGCTTTGACCCCAACCAGGGCATTCAGGGCGGCAAGGGCGGCGGCTCACCCACCTACACCCAGGTGTTCGGCCAGTGGTTGTGCGACCAGGCTGAAGCAGACGAGCGAATGGTGGCCATCACCCCCGCCATGAGCGAAGGCTCGGGCATGACTGCCTATGTGGAGCGCTTCCCGGACCGCTACCACGACGTGGGCATCGCCGAGCAGCATGCCATCACTCTCGCCGCCGGCATGGCCTGCGAGGGCGTCAAGCCGGTGGTGGCCATCTACTCTTCTTTCCTGCAACGGGGTTATGACCAGCTGATCCACGACGTGGCCCTGCAGAACCTTCCCGTGCTGTTCGCCGTCGACCGTGCCGGCGTAGTGGGCCCCGATGGCCCCACCCACGCCGGGAGTTTCGATATCTCTTTCCTGCGCTGCATCCCCAACATGGTCATCATGGCCCCGGCAGACGAGAACGAATGTCGGCGCATGCTCTCCACCGGTTTTCTTCTGGACCAGCCCGCCGCCGTGCGCTACCCCCGTGGCAAGGGCCCTGGCGTGCTGCCCGAAGCGGGCCTCATCCCCTTGCCCGTGGGTCAGGCGGAGGTGCGCCGCCGCGGCAAAGGCGTGGCCATCCTGGCCTTTGGCACCCCGCTGGCCCAGGCGCTGGATGTGGGCGAACGACTGGGCGCGACCGTGATCAACATGCGTTTCGTGAAACCCCTTGACGAGCAGCGGGTGCTGGAAGCGGCCCGGGAACATGACCTGCTGGTCACCGTGGAGGACAACGTGGTCGCCGGTGGCGCGGGCAGTGCCGTGGCCGAGTGCCTGGCCTCTCATGACATCGCTGTGCGCCTGCTGCATCTGGGTCTGCCGGATCGTTTCCAGAGCCACGGCACCCGCGAGGAACTGCTGACCGACGCCGGCCTCGACACAGACAGCATCGAGTCGGCCATTCGCAAACGCCTGGGCCCCCAGGCTTGTGCCGGCGCCGCCGGTGGCGTAATATCCGACAAAATTGGTCAAGTTTAATCGCGGTGTCCAAATATACTCTCAAGGTGCTGACCGATTTCGCGTCAGCGCACACCCTGCGGGACTACCCCGGAGATTGCGCTCGGCTGCACGGCCACAACTGGAAGGTGGAAGCCGAGGTGGAGGCGTCTCGGCTGGACAGGTTGGGCATGGCGGTGGACTTCAAGACCATCAAGGGGTTGGCGCGCGAGATTGCCGGCCAACTGGATCACCAATATCTGAATGACCTGGAGCCCTTCCGGGACCTGAACCCGACCGCCGAGAACATTGCCCAGTGGTTTTTCCGCGAAATGGCGGCGCGACTCGATGCCCCCAACGTCAGGGTCAGCGCCATCACCCTGTGGGAAACCGAGAGGGCCTGTGTGCGGTACTCGGAAGACCAGTCAAAGGACTCAGCCCCATGAGCACAATCGTTCCCAAGTTGATCACGCCGGCCATCCCCGACGTTCAGGCCAGCGCCGATACCCGCGAGATCCCCATCAACAAGGTCGGCATCAAGGACATCCGGCACCCGGTGCGGGTAACCGATCGTACTGGTGCCGACCAGCACACGGTGGCGCGCTTTTCCATGTATGTGAACCTGCCCCATGACTTCAAGGGCACGCACATGTCACGTTTCGTGGACATCCTCAATGCGCACGAGCGAGAGATCACGGTGGAAACCTTCAAGCTCATGCTGCATGAAATGGCTGAGCGCCTGGAAGCCGCCGCCGGGCACATCGAGATGAACTTCCCGTATTTCGTCAACAAACCTGCCCCCGTCACCGGGGTGTGCAGCCTCATGGACTACGATGTCACGTTCATTGGTGTGATCCAGGATGGCAAGCCGCAGATGAACATCCAGGTGCTGGTACCCGTCACCAGTCTGTGTCCCTGCTCGAAGGGCATCTCCGAGTACGGCGCCCACAACCAGCGCTCGCACGTGACCGTGAACGTGCGCATCAAGGATTTCATGTGGGTGGAGGAGCTCATCGACCTGGTGGAGAAGGAGGCCTCCTGTGAACTCTACGGACTGCTCAAGCGCCCGGATGAAAAATATGTCACGGAGCGGGCTTATGACAATCCAAAATTCGTGGAAGATCTGGTGCGGGATATTGCCGTGCGTCTGAACCGGGATGAACGAGTGTCCGCCTACTCCGTATCGTCGGAGAACTTCGAATCCATCCACAACCACTCTGCCTACGCCCTGATCGAACGGGACAAGGAACTGGAAGCATTGGCACTGGCCAAGGTCTGAGCCCGGGGATCAGCCCGGTCATCTGAACTCGGACCCGAGCTCAGCGCCCATCATCAGGCGGCCGGATGGCCGCCTGATGCGTCATGCGTATCATTCAATCCCTTCGAACTGTTCCCGAATGCGTTCCAGCACGGCCTCGGCCTCCTGGGCATCCAGCATCTCACCCTGCTGATCGCGCGCCACCACCCGCACACGCTCATCCACTTCTCCGAGCAGGATGCGGTATTGGGTGTCCCGGCGCAGGGTGGGCGTTTCGTCCCGACCGAACAGGCGGCTCAGGAAGCCACCTTCCCTCTCGCCCCGTTCCGGACGGTAGGTCACGAAGTAGGTGCCGGCGCTGCGGTCCTGATCGTCCACCAGCAGGGAGGCGCGATCAAGCATCACCCCCAACCGACGCCATACGCCCAGGAATCGATCCTGAATCTCCAGCACCGGCTCGCCGTCCATCTGCGTGATCCGCAGCGAGGGGGTCACATCCTGCGCCTCGGCCACCGCCTGCACGGCCCGTTCTTCCTCCGGGCCCAGATAGCTCATGATCTGCACCAGCATACGGGCCTCGGCTTCGGGATCCGCCGGTGCCATCTGCCAGCGCACGTCATCCTGGCTCACCGCCACCTCGCGGGTACTGCGATGACTGACGAAGACCGTGGCGGCCGACTCACCCTCCGGCTCCACCCGCACCCGGAATTGATCCCGCGTGCTGGCATCATAGGAATCCCCGAACACGCGACCAATCAGCTGGCGAATGCCACCCTCGATGGGTACGCCAGCCTGCATCTGCATCCATTCGGTCTCCAGCAGCCCCTGACGCGGCTCGTCCCGGGCCAGGGGCACATCCTGCTCGTTGAAGAAGGCGCGCAGACGCGGCCAGAGCTCGTCCGGGGGCATATCCACTTCCAGCCAGCGCACGGGCCCATCACGGAGCACGCGAATTCCCTCCGGAAAGGTCAGCACCTGCTCGCTGCGTGCTCGAGTGTCCCGCGGCGCTTCTTCTACCTGGGTGCCGACATCGCTGGGGGCCTCCCGGGCGCTCACACGGCCGCTCGGGGCTTCCGGGATTCGAAACGCGGGGTCCACCTCCGGCGCCACCAGATCAGGTGGCACTTCCAGCGGGCGTGTTTCACCCCGATTGGCGCTGTCGCGCTCACCCAGCAGGCCACAGCCACTGATCAAAAGGGCACCAGCCAGGACCGGCAGCAGGTGCCGGGGCTTTGGGAATACCGATGATGCTTTCATGAATGCGAGGAACTCAGGGGAATGTGTGCAGCCAGAAGGGCTTCGCGCAAGGGCTCGCGCAGGTGCTCGGACAGGGGCGTCAGGGGCAGGCGGATCCCCGGCGGAATCAGCCCCATCTCATGGAGTGCCCACTTCACCGGGATGGGGTTGGACTCCACGAACAGGGCCTGGTGCAGGCCCCTGACGGGTGCCTCGGCAGCCTCGGCAGCGGCCGGATCACCGGCCAGGGCCGCCTTGCACATCTCATGCATCGCCCGGGGGGCCACATTGGCGGTCACCGAGATGATCCCCCGCCCACCGGCCAGCATGAAGTCCCGGGAGGTGGGATCATCTCCGCTGTAAAGATCCAGCCGGTCGCCACACAACCCGAGCACATCCCGTGCCCGCTGAACATCGCCAGTGGCCTCCTTGAGGCCAATGATGTTGGAAATGCTGGACAGACGCTCCACCGTCTCGGGCAGCAGATCCACCGCCGTGCGGCCGGGCACGTTGTAGAGAATCTGGGCGATGGGCACTGCATCGGCGACGGCCTTGAAGTGGCGGTAAAGCCCTTCCTGGGTGGGCTTGTTGTAGTAGGGCGTCACCAGCAGGCAGGCGTCAGCGCCGGACTGCATGGCCAGGCGGGTGAGCTCAATGGCCTCCGAAGTGGAGTTGGCCCCCGTGCCGGCGATCACCGGCACCCTACCCTTGGCGAACTCCACCACCTGGCGCACCACCTGACAATGCTCACGCACATCCAGGGTGGCGGACTCACCGGTGGTACCCACAGCGACGATGGCATCCGTGCCATTGTCCACGTGGAACTCCACCAGCGCCTCCAGCGCCGCCTCGGCGAGGGAACCGTCCTCGTTCATGGGCGTGGCCAGAGCCACCATGCTGCCGTGAAACATCGAAACCTCCACACTCGATACAGGCCCACATAGTAATGTCCACCCCCTCCCCCATCAAGCGTGATGGCATGCCTGGCCCGCCAAGCCCCACCACCACGGTGGCTTTACCCACGGGCTCCTTGATAATCTCAGGGATCAGCCGCACCGGACTCCCCCAGGATGCCCCAATCCCCGCGTCACTCCCGTAGTACCCATCTACTCATCTCGGCCATGGGCGAACAACAGCCCGGGCTGCTCGACCACCTCACGCGGGCGATACTCGACAGTGGATGCAGCGTGCAGGACAGTCACATGGCCGTACTGGGGAACGCTTTCACCGCTACCCTGCTGGTCTCCGGCAACTGGAACACCCTCAGCAAGCTGGACGGCGCCCTGGTCACCCTGGCCCGACAGCAGAGCCTGGACGTGCATACCCGACGCACCGGCCCCGGGCAACGGGAAGGGCACAGCCTGCCGTACTCCGTGGACGTCATCGCCCTGGACCAGCCGGGGATCGTTCACCAGTTGGTGGGCTTCTTCTCCTCCCGTGGGGTGACCATCCGCGAGATGAACAGCCAGGCCTACACCGCCGCGCATTCCTCCACCCCCATGTTCACGGCCCACCTGTCCGTGGAGATCCCCGCCACCGAGCACATCGCCTCACTGCGGGAGGATTTTCTGGATCTGTGCGATGAACTGAACCTGGATGGCGTGATCGAACCGATCAAGGGGTAACCGCCCCGCCACCCCACGCTCTGGAGGAACAGCCCATGTCCCAGCCCACCCCCCAGGTCGCCGTCGACCAGCCCGTGCCGGATTTCGAGCTGCCCGCCACCGGCCATGACCAGCCGGTGCGCCTGTCGGACCTGCTGAGCGACCGGCACCTGGTGCTGTATTTCTACCCCCGGGACGACACACCGGGCTGTACCACCGAGGGCAAGGACTTCACCGAACAGTACGCACGCCTGGAACAGGCCGGGGCCCGGGTACTGGGGATCTCGCGGGACTCCCTCAAGTCCCACGACAAGTTCAAATGCAAGTATGGATTCCCCTTTGAGCTGCTATCGGACGAGGACGAACGGGTCTGCGAACTGTTTGGCGTCATGAAACTGAAAAACATGTACGGTAAACAGGTGCGCGGCATCGAGCGTTCCACCTTCCTCATCGACCGCCAGGGCGTGTTGCGCCAGGAATGGCGCAAGGTCAAGGTCCCCGGGCATGTGAACGCAGTCATCGAGGCCCTGGAATCGCTGGACCGGTAACCGGGCTCGCCAGACCGGGACGAAACCAGGGCCTTCCTGTCATCAACTCCTTCCAGGGCGCATCCATGGTAAAGACGGCATGGTGAAAAAAGAGATCCACGGCAAGCGTCTGTTCGTCCTGGACACCAACGTGCTCATGCACGACCCCACCGCCCTGTTCCGCTTCAAGGAACACGACATCTACCTGCCCATGGTGGTACTGGAGGAACTGGACCGGGGCAAGAAGGGTATCTCCGAAGTGGCCCGCAACGTGCGGCAGGTGAGCCGCTTCATTGACGAACTCATGGGCGACGCCCGCCAGGAAGACATTGCCCGCGGCCTGCCCCTGACGGGTGTCGGCTTTGCCGATCAAGCCGACCTCAACGGTCGGGGGAGGCTACTGTTCCAGACCCACGCCATGGCCAGCAGGCTGCCGGATACCCTGCCCGGGAACACCCCCGATCACACCATCCTCGGCACCGCCCTCACCCTGCAGCAGGAGCGCCCTGACCAGAGCGTCACCCTGGTCTCCAAGGACATCAACCTGCGCATCAAGGCCACCGTCCTGGGCATCCATGCGGAGGATTACTACAACGACCAGGTACTGGACGACGTCAACCTGCTCTACGCCGGTACCCACGAGCTGCCCCCGGACTTCTGGGACAGCCACGTCAAGGCCATGGACTCCTGGCAGGAAAGCGGGCGCACCTTCTATCGCATCACCGGCCCCATCACCGAGCAATGGCACCCCAGCCAGTTCCTGTATCGCACCGACGAGCCCACCTTTCTGGCCATGGTCCGTCAGGTGAAGACCAGCACGGCGGTGGTGGAAATGGTGCGGGACTACACCGGACCGCGTCACACGGTGTGGGGCATCAACGCCCGCAACCGGGAGCAGAACTTTGCCCTGAACCTGCTCATGGACCCGGAAGTGGACTTCGTCAGCCTGGTGGGTGCTGCCGGCACGGGCAAGACCCTGCTCACCCTGGCCGCCGGCCTGGCGCAGACCCTGGAGGAGAATCTCTACAAGGAGATCATCATGACCCGGGTAACAGTGCCCGTGGGCGAGGACATCGGCTTTCTACCGGGTACAGAGGAGGAGAAGATGGCCCCCTGGATGGGGGCGCTGATGGATAATCTGGAGGTGCTCACCCAATCCGACAGCGGCGGCGACTGGGGTCGTGCCGCCACGCAGGAACTGCTCAAGAGCCGGGTGAAGATCCGCTCACTGAACTTCATGCGCGGCCGCACCTTCCTCAACCGCTACGTCATCCTTGACGAGGCCCAGAACCTCACCCCCAAGCAGATGAAGACCCTGATCACCCGCGCCGGCCCGGGCACCAAGGTGGTCTGCCTGGGCAATGTGGGCCAGATCGACACCCCCTACCTGACCGAGACCAACTCCGGCCTCACCTTTGTCGTGGACCGCTTCAAGCACTGGGAGCACAGCGGCCACATCACCCTGCAGCGCGGCGAACGCTCCCGCCTGGCAGATTTTGCCTCCACAAACTTGTAAGCCAGGCTTTCGCGGGCGAGGCCCGCTCCCACAACTCCCAGAGCTGTCCCGATCAGGCGGCTTCGTCCTGGGCTTCTTCTTCCGGGATGTTCTCGTAGCGGGGCCAGGAGCGGATGACGGCCTGGATCAGGGTGGCCAGCGGGATGGCGAAGAACACCCCCCAAAGGCCCCAGATGCCACCAAAGATCATCACCGCTGCAATGATGGCCACCGGATGCAGGTTGACCACCTCGGAGAACAACAAGGGCACCAGCACATTGCCATCCAGGAACTGGATCACCGCATAGGCGATCAGCACATAAGTGAATTCGCTGCTCACCCCGAACTGGAAATAGGCCACCAGGGCCACCGGAATGGTCACCACCGCAGCCCCCACATAGGGGATGATCACCGACACACCCACCGTGAAGGACAACAGCAGGGCATAGTTCAGGTCAAAGAAGATGAAGGTGAGATAACTGGCCGCCCAGACGATGAGGATTTCGATGAATTTGCCGCGCACGTAGCTGGCGATCTTCAGGTTCACCTCCTGCCACACCTCCGTCGCCAGTGCCCGATCCCGAGGCAGAAAGCCGGTGATCCACCCCAGGATGGCGTCCCTGTCCTTGAGCAGGAAAAACACCATCAGCGGCACAATCACCAGATACACCATGATCGTGGCCACATGCACCGCCGAAGCCAGCGTGATATTCACCATGCGCTGCCCCAGGGCCACCGACTCGGCCCGGATGGAACCCATGATCTCCCGCACCTGCTCCTCGGTGATGAACTGGGGATAACGTTCCGGTAACTGCAGCAGGATGTTCTGCCCCTGGGCCACCATCGTCGGCAACTCACGCACAAGCTGGGTGATCTGCTGACTGAGCACCGGCACCACCAGCAACAGCGTGGCCACCAGCACGGTGAGGAACAGCAGAAAGACAATCACAACGGCCGGCATCCGCGGGATACGCCAGTTCTGCAGCTGGCGCACCGCGCCCTCCAGCAGATAGGCAAAGATCACGCTGGCCAGCAGGGGCGCCAACAACTTGCCGGCGAAGATGACGATGGCAAATCCCACCGTGAGCAGGAACGCCAGGATCACCACCTGCGGATCGGAGAAATGCCGGTCATACCAGCGTTTCAGCACCGGAATCATCATTGCCCGCCCTCGCGCAACTCACGATAATGACGCGCGAACACTGCCTCCAGGTCATCAATGACCTCCCGTGCCTCGCGCCCCTGGAGCATGTGTTGACTCATCAGCATGGAGGTCTCGTTGAGCAACCGGGCCTTGTCCAGCATGGGGTAGGTACTCGACAGACGCTTCATGGCCTTGATCACTGTCTCCTCTTCCGGCCGCGGTATGGCCTGAGGCTCGGGCACCGGCACATCCTCACGGCCACCACGGGTGGCCAGAAACTCGGCAAAGGCCAGCAGCATTTCCCGTTCCGCGTCGGGCAAATCCCGGTACAACCCCATCAGGCGTTGCTGTGGATCCTTGCGAAGAGGGTTCATTCCAGACATGTTCAAGCAGTTACTCCATCTTCAGGCTGAACACGGGCATCTTGCGACGCTCCTGCATCAGTTGCAGTTCGGTGACCAGCGCCATCACCACCTGGTCAGTGATCTTTTGCATGCCGGTCCACTCCCGCCGGGCCTCCACCAGCAGTTCCGTGATCCCCGGGGGTGGATTGTGCCCCTGCTCCATGATGATGTCTTCCAGCATGCCGGGCTTCATCTCGGGGCGGAACAGCAGACCATAGGTGAGCGGATCCGGCCTCACGGCCAGCCAGCGGCCCTCGTCGTCCACCAGAATGGGCTCCAGCCCGTCGGGCAGGGCGACAGCACCATGATACAGGGTCAGAACCCGCTGGCCATCCAGTACCTCTGCCAGGGCATCTCCGGCCCCGGCAGAGGTCTTGCGGGCAGTCACAAAGCCGCTGGTATAGGCAGGCTCCATGGCGGCCTTGCCACCAGCCACCTGAGCCACCAGCAGCCCTCCCATTCCCAGGCCCACCACCGGTCGCCGGGCCTTCTGAAAGATGCGGATGAGCTGCAACTCATCCGGCACCTGGGGATTATTGTCCTGATCCGCCGTGGGCCAGGCGCCACCCAACAGCCACAGACCATCGAACTGGCCGGCAGACCCGGGCAGGCCCTGCCCCACAAAGGGTCGATAATAACTGAACCCGATGTCCCGTTTTTCCAGCTGAGTCTCGATCAGGCCGAGAAACTCCGAATAGGTGTGCTGAACAACCGCGTAGTTCTTCATCATCGGCTCCTGGCGCAGATCGCGGGCCAAGGCCCGCTGGATCAGACGCTGACGCTGGATGGGTGTCCGGTGGGGCCCCCGTCATCGGAGGCCTGCCCGTCACAGTAGTTGCGGGCAAAACTGAGAAGTTCCTCCACGGCCCGCAAACGAAACTTCTGGCGCTGATGCACAAAGGCAAACTGCCGGGTCAGACCGGGCTCCAGAGGAATCCCTTCCAGACGTTTGAGGGCCAGTTCCTTGTCCAGGGTTGCGCGGGAGAGGATGGAGAGCCCCATGCCCGCCTCCACGGCCCCCTTGATGGCCTCCGGACTGCCCAGCTCCAGGCACACGGTCAGCGCATTGCGGCCCATCCCCAGCTCGTTCAGGTAATCCGTGATCACCTCCCGGGTGCCAGACCCCTCCTCCCGGCAGATGAACGGATAAGGCAACACCTCCTCCATGGTCACCGACACCTTGCCCGCCAGGGGGTGCCCCGGGGGCACGATCACCACCAGTTGGTCCATCTGGCAGACTTCCACATGCAGATTGCGGTTGGAAACGGGCCCTTCCACCACCCCCAGGTCGATGATGTTGTTCTCCACCATGGAGACGATACCCTCGGAATTGGCCACCTTCAGACGGATGTTCACCTCGGGATGCTTGCGCTTGAAATTGCCCAGCAGTGCGGGAAGCATGTACTCGGCGATGGTGGTGCTCGCTCCCAGGGTGAGGGCCCCGGAGACATCCCCGGTGATCTCGCGGATGGCGTTCTCCATCTCCCCGTAGGCCTCGAAGATGCGCTCGGCATAGCGAAAGGCCGCGCGACCCGCCTCGGTGAGGCTCACCCGGTTGTGGGTACGATCGAACAGCCGGGTGTTGAAATGCTCCTCCAGCTGACGCACCTGGAATGTCACTGCGGGCTGCGTCATGTGCAGGGCCTCGGCCGCCTTGGTGAAGGAGAGCAGCCGGGCCACGGTATAAAACACTTGAAGTCGTCGGTCAGCCATTTTGCAAATTACCTATCGAAGCCTTACGGTGCCCATGGTACTCACTAATGTACCTTGGGGCACTTCATCACCACCACGGGGGAGCCTCCCGCATGAGCAAGGCCTGGAAACAACTGGATCTGGAAGGGGCGGGGCTGCAGACGATGAATGCCCGGCTCACCCGGGAGATGCGTCGACGCCCGCTGGCCTATGGACTGGCGCTGGCCTTTCCCCTGGGGCTGCACCGTTTTTATCTGCGCGAGCCCCTGGGCGGATCGGCCTATGTGGCGCTCTCCCTGCTGACCCTCACCCTATGGACCTGGGGCGGCGGCGCCTGGGCCCTGGTACCGTTGGGCGTGATGCTGGCCGCGGTGGTCTTTGATCTGTTCTGGATGGACGGTTACATCACCCGTTACAACAAGGCCCTGCGCATGCGCCTGTTCCTCAGGCCCGGGCATGAACCGCCCAAGGATTACCGCGGCCGGGTACACAAAACGGGAATGCTGAAAACTTATCAGAAGGAGAAGGAACAGGAGCGGGCCGGCCATCAGCCGGTGAACATGGAGGACCTGCAGGCCAGGGGAACACAGGCCCACGGGGACCCGAGACGCATGCCCTCCTTCAACGAACAGGAGGCCATGCTGCGGGAACTGGCCAAGGCCCGGAAGGCGCACCGAAGCCCGACCCAGAATCGGGAAGACGCCAGCGACGGCGATGAAGGGGGTGGGAAACAGCCCCGGAAATAGGCGGCCATCCCCCGCCGGTCAGGGATCACCGGGACGCCAGACGCCGAAGGCTTCCTGGGGTGATTGCTGAGGCGAGGCAACCTGTTGCGCCTGCTGCTGGCGCACCACATCGTCATGCACGTGACGCATGAACGCCGCCAGCTGCTCGAGAAACTCCTGCCGCTTGGCTTCGGGGATGGGTTGGGAACCCAACAGGTAACCACTGATGGCCGACATGTACTGCACGGTCACCAGGGGGTCGTGACAACGCTCGTCGTGCTCCACCAGGACATCCTGGAGTTTGTGGACGAGTTCACCGGATAGTTGCAGGGATTCAGACATGGTGCCAAGGATACTCGGGGTGAATTATGCCGGGCAAGATGCTTGAGGCATCAGCCCGGTCTGCGGGCCGTTCGCAAACGGCCCGCAGCGTCGAATTCAGGCGAAACTCAATTGTCCATCCGTCACATCCACCCGGATCACGTCCCCGGGACCGTAGTCCCCCTTGAGGATGCGCTGTGCCAGGGCGTTTTCCAGCTGCTGCTGGATGGCCCGCTTCAGCGGCCGCGCCCCGTACACCGGGTCGAAGCCCGCCTCGCCCAGGCGATCCAGGGCGGCATCGCTCACCTCCAGGGACAGATCCCGCTCCGCCAGCCGCTGGCGCAGATAGTCCAGCTGGATCAGGGTGATGGCGCGGATCTGTTCGCGGCCCAGGGGATGGAAGACCACCACCTCGTCCACCCGGTTGATGAACTCGGGGCGGAAGTGGGTGCCCACCACCTCCATCACCGCCGACTTCATCTGGTCATAGTGCTCCTCGCCGGCCATCTCCTGGATGAGCTGTGAGCCCAGATTGGAGGTCATGACGATCACCGTGTTGCGAAAATCCACGGTGCGCCCGTGGCCGTCGGTGAGCCGGCCATCATCCAGCACCTGCAGCAGCACGTTGAAGACATCCGCGTGGGCCTTCTCCACCTCGTCCAGCAGGATCACCGAGAAGGGCTTGCGGCGCACGGCCTCGGTGAGATAGCCCCCTTCCTCGTAGCCCACATAGCCCGGGGGTGCCCCGATCAGACGGGCCACCGAATGTTTCTCCATGAACTCCGACATGTCGATGCGGATCATGGACTCCTCGGTATCGAACAGGAAATTGGCCAGCGCCTTGGTGAGTTCCGTCTTGCCCACCCCCGTGGGGCCCAGGAACAGGAAGGAGCCGTTGGGCCGATTGGGGTCCGAGAGCCCTGCCCGGGCGCGGCGGATGGCGTTGGAGACGGCCTTGACCGCCTCGTCCTGCCCCACCACACGATGGGTGATATTTTCCTCCATGCGCAGCAGCTTGTCCCGCTCGCTTTCCAGCATCTTGGAGACGGGGATGCCCGTCCAGCGGGACACCACTTCCGCGATCTCCTCATCGGATACCTTGTTGCGCAGCAGGCGCATCTCCGACATCTCCGCCTGGGCAGCCATCTCCAGGCTGCGCTCCAGGTCCGGGATCTTGCCGTACTGGAGCTCCGACATGCGCCCCAGGTCGCTGGCGCGGCGAGCGGTATCCAGCTCCACCCGGGCCCGCTCCAGTTCCTCCTTGATGGCCGCGGTGCCGGACAGGGCGGCCTTCTCCGACTTCCAGACCTCCTCCTGGTCGGAGTACTCCCGCTCCACCCGATCGATCTCATCCTGCAGGGCCTCCAGGCGCTTGCGGGAGGCCTCGTCGGATTCCTTCTTCAGGGCCTCGCGCTCGATCTTGAGCTGGATGAGGCGCCGCTCCAGGCGGTCCATGCTCTCGGGCTTGGAGTCGATCTCCATGCGGATGCGGCTGGCCGCCTCGTCCACCAGGTCGATGGCCTTGTCCGGCAACTGTCGGTCGGTGATGTAGCGATGAGAGAGGGTGGCGGCGGCGACGATGGCCGGGTCGGTGATCTCCACCCCGTGATGCACCTCATAACGCTCCTTGAGGCCACGCAGGATGGCGATGGTGTCCTCCACGTTGGGTTCCTCCACCAGCACCTTCTGGAAGCGCCGCTCGAGGGCGGCATCCTTCTCCACATACTTGCGGTATTCATCCAGGGTGGTGGCACCGATGCAGTGCAGTTCGCCCCGGGCCAGGGCCGGCTTGAGCATGTTGCCGGCATCCATGGAGCCTTCGGCCTTGCCGGCACCCACCATGGTGTGCAACTCATCGATGAACAGGATCACCCGCCCCTCCTGCTTGGACAGGTCGCTGAGCACCGCCTTGAGGCGCTCCTCGAAGTCCCCCCGGAACTTGGCGCCGGCGATCAGGGCCCCCATGTCCAGGGAGAGCACGCGGCGGTCCTTGAGGCCCTCGGGCACCTCGCCGTTGACGATGCGCTGGGCCAGGCCCTCGACGATGGCGGTCTTGCCCACGCCGGGCTCGCCGATCAGCACCGGGTTGTTCTTGGTGCGCCGCTGCAGCACCTGGATGGTGCGACGGATTTCCTCGTCGCGGCCGATCACCGGATCCAGCTTGCCCTGCTCGGCCCGTTCGGTGAGGTCGATGGTGTATTTCTCCAGAGCCTTGCGCTGGTCCTCGGCATTGGCATCGTCCACTCGCTGACCGCCGCGCAACTGGTCCACCGCCTTGTTCACCGCATCCTTGGTGGCACCGGCCTTGTGCAGCAGGTCCGTGAGGGCCCCCTTGCCTTCCAGGGCGGCGAGGACGAAGAGCTCCGAGGAGATGAACTGATCCTTGCGGGACTGGGCCAGCTTGTCGCACAGGTTGAGCAGTCGCCCCAGATCATTGGAGATGTGCACATCCCCGCCGGCACCTTCAACCTGGGGCAGGCGCTCCAGGGCCTCACCCAGTTGCGAGCGCAGCAGATTGACGTTCACACCCGCTTGGGACAGCAGGGGTCGCACCGAGCCACCCTCCTGGTCCAGCAGGGCGATCATCAGGTGCACCGGCTCGATCATCTGGTGATCACGGCCCACGGCCAGCGACTGGGCGTCGGCCAGTGCCGTTTGAAACTTGCTGGTGAATTTATCCATGCGCATAGTGGCAAAACCCCTTGGAGATGTGTCAGATTACAACTGTACATGGGGCCACATGCCGGGCCTTTCAAGCACCGCCTTGGCCAAGGGGTGATCTTGGGGCTTCATAACTGATCACCACTTTTCGGAGCCAAAAAAGCGGTGACGGAACATATCGAACTGATTTACGTCATAGCCCTTGGGGTCGGCGCTTCTTACACTGGGCCCGTCTCCTCAAACCTCCCGGATGGGCCGAGGTCATGCTCGCACGGCCGGCCAAGGCAAGCGACCCAGGCCATGACCACTGCAGGCGCCACGTTTTCAGAGGATTACCCGTGTCATCAGCCAGCCAGCATCCGGCATCTCCCGAGCAGTCCATGGGCCAGGACCGCCCGGGGCTGAGTCGTGATGTCGGCCGTGACTGGGCCCGCGAGACCTGGACGCCCGCGCCGCGCTCGGGACTCCCCGCCCCCGCACGATCCCCGCATGAGCGGGCCGTGGGTCAGTTGCTGGACGAGATCAAGAACTGGCGCTTTCGCGAGGGCGAGTTGCTGCACGCAGCCACGCCCGTGCCCGCCGTCGATCCCTTCCACTGGCTGGAGAGCAACCCCGGCGCCTCCCGGTGCCTGTGGCAGAATCGGGAACAGACCCTGACCCTGGCCGGTATCGGTGCCGCGGCGGAACTGAGTGCCGATACCGCCGAGGATTACGATCACCTGCTGGAGCGCATCAACGACATCATCGGCCAGCAGGACACCGCCTTCGTGGGTGGTTTTGCCTTCGATGGCCGCTCCGGCGAGCGGGAATGGCATGAGTTCCCAGCGGCCCGCTTCGTGCTGCCTTCCATCGAGTTGCGCCAATGGGATGGCGGCTTTCGGCTGGCGGTGAACCTGCGCGCCAGCACCCGCCGTGAATTCGTGCGCCGCAAGACCCGGCTGATCGCCGAACTGTGTCGCCTGCGTTTCACGCCGCCCAGGCCGGCGAGCGCCCCCTGGCCCATCCGCGTGACCCGGCGCGTGGATGACATGAGCTTTGACGAGTGCCAGGGACATATCCGGCATATTCTGGAACACATCCAGCAGGGGCGTATTCACAAGGCCGTGCTGGCCCGCCGCGTGGAATTGCAACTCAATGACCCGCTGCCCGGTTTTGCGACCCTCAAACGCTGGCACCACACCAACGGCGGCAGTTTCTGCTTTGCCCTGGAGCATGGGCACAAGCTCTTCATGGGCTGTTCGCCGGAGCGCCTGTTCAGCCGCGAGGATCGTCGGGTGTGCACCGAATCCCTGGCGGGCACCGTGCGCCGCGGCCGCAGCCGACAGGAAGACGCCCAACTGGAGCATACGCTGCTGCGGGATCCCAAGCTGATCCATGAACACGAACTGGTCACCCGTTATGTACGCGATCGCATCGCCCCCTGGGTGACCTGCACCGACTGCCCCACCGAGGCCGGCGTGGTGAAGCTGGATCGCATTCAGCACCGTTACCTGCCCATCCGCGCCACCCTCAGACCCGGTGTGATGGATGATCAACTGCTCAAGGCCCTGCACCCCACCCCCGCGGTCTGTGGCTTCCCGCGCCGGGAGGCCCAGGAACTCATCGCCCGGCGGGAGACCACCCATCGGGGCTGGTACAGCGGCGTGGTGGGGATGATCTCACCGCGGCGTTCGGAGTTTGCCGTGGCCATCCGTTCGGCCCTGGTGGAGCGCAATCGGGTGCTGTGCTATTCCGGCGTGGGTATTGTGGAAGGCTCAACACCAGAGGCGGAGTGGAACGAACTGGAGGCCAAGATCGAGTCCTTCCTGGCCGTGCTGGGGTCCTGACGGCGGGGATGCGAGCACCCTTCAGTCACGTCAACGAAGCCTGGGCGAGGCTGATCCTGGAGCGCCTGCATGCCCATGGTGTGCGGGATTTCTGTATTGCCCCGGGGAGTCGCAGTGCCCCGTTGGCCCTGGCGGCGGCGCGTCTGGGGCAGCGCCGGGACGACCTGTCCCTGCACACCCATTTCGACGAACGCGGCCTGGGCTTTCTCGCCCTGGGGCTGGCCCGGGCCAGCGGACGGCCCACGGCCCTCATCACCACGTCCGGCACGGCCGTGCCCAACCTGCATCCCGCCCTGGTGGAGGCCTTTCAGACTCACCAGCCGTTGATCGCCCTCACCGCCGACCGCCCACCGGAGTTGATCCACTGTGGTGCCAATCAGGCCATCGAGCAGCCCGGCCTGTTTGCCCTGCATGTGCGCGCGCAACTGAACCTGCCACCGCCAGACACCGCCATCAGCGCCGGCTGGCTGGGCGCGGAACTGGACCAATGCCTGCAGGCACTGCGCGGCGCCGATGGTGGTCCGGTACATATCAATGCCCCGTTTCGCGAGCCCCTGTACGGTACCTCGCAGCTGGCGGACTTCGGCCCCTGGCTGTCGGATCTGCGTCACCCTCCGGACCCGACGCCCGCCCCTGAGGTCATGGCCCTGCCCCGCCTGCATGGCCCGCTGGCGCTGGTGGCAGGGCAGCTGGACACCGATGAGGCCGAGGCGGTGCTGGAACTGGCCCAACGGTCCAACCTACCCGTCCTGGCAGACATTGGCAGCCAGCTCAGGCTGGTCGACCATCCCTGTATCGTGCCCTACCCGGACCTGCTGCCCGCCAGCCCCGATGGCCAGAGGCTACTGGCGAGTCTGAGGCAGGTGATTCAGTTCGGCGGGCGCATCACCAGTAAACGGCTCAACCAGTGGCTGGCCAGGTTTGCAGGCGAATACTGGCTCGTCAGCCCCCATTCCGGCTGCCTGGACCCGGAGCGTCGCGCCATCGCGATCCAGGCGGATATTCCTGCCCTGTGCGCACAGCTGACCCTGTCCCCGCAGGAGGACACCGGCCTGGTGGCTGCGGCCCGGGCACTCGCTCCGCGCCTGGACGCGGCCACCCGGGCGCCCTTCTCGGAACTGTCGGTGGCCCGACGACTCAGCCAGGAGCTCCCCAAGGACATGGCCCTGTTCCCGGGCAACAGCCTGAGCATCCGGCTGCTGGACGCCGTCGCCGAGCCGGGCCTTGGCCAACGCTGCGTGACCAGTCGAGGCGCCAGCGGCATCGACGGTCTGGTGGCCACGGCGGCAGGCTTTGCCCGGCACCACACCGGTGGCCTCACCCTGCTGCTAGGGGATCTGTCCCTGCTGCATGATCTCAACAGCCTGTCCTTGACCCGGGGCAGTCCGTCCCCTCTGGTGATCATCGTGCTCAACAACGACGGTGGCGCGATCTTCAACCTGCTGCCGGCCCAAAGCCAGGGCGAGCACTTCCAGCCTCTGTTCCAGTTGCCCCATGGCCTGGGTTTCCAGCACGCCGCAGCCCAGTTTTGCCTGAACTATGCTGCCCCCAGGGATATCGAGGCCTTTGCCGAGTCCTACCAGGCGGCCTGCCAGCGCCCCGGCGCCACGCTCATCGAACTCACCTTCCCACCCGACCGGGGCAGCCGGGCCTTGTCGGGGCTGATCCAGTCCATCCGTGATGATGCAGCCCCCCAGCCCTGAGCCCTCAGGAGCAGCCCTTGTGGGAGCGGCCCCTGGCCGCGAAGGGGGTTGGGGCCATTCGGATGAGGGGGCTTCGATCTTCGCGGGCAAGGCCCGCTCCCACGGGTATTGCTGTGGGTTGGAGGTCATTATCTGATGAGTGCATTCACCCTGGTGCTGTTGCATGGCTTCATGGGCCGCGGAGATGACTGGAAGGCACTGATCAGTCATCTGCCTGCCGGGGTTCAGTGCATCGCCCCCGATCTGCCCGGGCATGGCGACGCCCCCCTGGATCCCATCGGGTCAAACCCGCCATTCGGGGCCTACTGTGAACAGGTCTGGACCGGACTGCATGCACAACTGCCGGAACGGTTCGCCCTGGCCGGGTACTCCATGGGCGGGCGTATAGCCGCCTGGCTGGCCGCCCGACATCCCGAGCGGGTGACAGCACTCGTCCTGGAGGGCGCCCACCCGGGACTCAGCAGCGCCGCCGACCGCCAGGCACGCCTGGACAACGACGAGACCTGGGCCCGACGCCTGGAACAGGGCCCCTGGCCCGATGTGCTGGATGCCTGGTATCGCCAGCCGGTCTTTGCCTCGCTGGACGATGCCCGCCGCCGGGCCTTCATCCAGGCACGCGCCCCCCAGGATCCGCAACGGCTGGCCCATGCACTGCGCGCCGCCAGCCTGGGTCATCAGCCCTCGCTGATCCCGGGCGTGGCAGGATTGGACATCCCGCGCACCTTCATCGCCGGGGCCCAGGACGAAAAATTCACCGTCCTGGGCGAGCGCTGGGCCCGGGATTGCCCCGGCCTTGAACTTGTCAAACTGGATGGTCTGGGGCATAACTGCCACGCCGAGGCCCCGGAAACGGTGGCCCGCATCATTCATCGCACCTGCTGCGGCCAGCAGAACGTTACCAAGAGCATTCACAGCCCATGAGTACAGCAAGCACCTCCAGCATCATCCCCGCCGCCGACTGGCAGGATCACAGTGACTCCTTCCAGGATGTCCTCTATCACAAGGCCGAGGGCATCGCGAAGATCACCATCAACCGCCCCCAGGTGCGCAACGCCTTCCGTCCGCTCACCGTCAAGGAGATGCAGCAGGCCCTGGCCGACGCCCGCTTCGACGAGAACATCGGCGTGATCATTCTGACCGGCCAGGGGGATCTGGCCTTCTGTTCCGGCGGCGATCAGCGGGTGCGCGGCGACTCCGGTTACAAGGATGACCAGGGCGTGCACCACCTGAATGTGCTGGACCTGCAGAAGGACATCCGTTCCTGCCCCAAGCCGGTGATCGCCATGATCGCGGGGTATGCCATCGGTGGCGGGCATGTGCTGCATCTGATCTGCGACCTGAGCATCGCCGCCGAGAATGCCCGCTTCGGTCAGACCGGACCCAAAGTGGGTTCCTTCGACGGCGGTTTCGGTGCCAGTTACATGGCCAGCGTGGTGGGCCAGAAAAAGGCCCGGGAGATCTGGTTCCTGTGCCGCCAGTACAACGCTCAGGAGGCCCTGGACATGGGGCTGGTGAACACCGTGGTGCCCCTGGAGCAGCTGGAGCAGGAGACCGTGGCCTGGTGCCGTCAGATCCTGGAGCACTCACCCATCGCACTGCGCATGCTCAAGTCCGCCTTCAATGCCGGCACCGATGGCCAGGCGGGCATCCAGGAGCTGGCCGGCAATTCCACCATGCTCTTCTACATGACCGAAGAGGGGCAGGAAGGCCGCAATGCCTACCTGGAAAAGCGCAAGCCGGACTTCGGCAAGTTCCGTCGCCAGCCCTGAGTGCTCCCCTCTCTGCATGGTAACTCGCCACTGCGAAAACCCCCTCCCATGCAGGGTGACAGACACAACCCCTGGATCGACCCATGTGGGAGCGGGCCTTGCCCGCGAATGGCGGCGGGCACAGGCCTGAGGGCACCACTCCGCAGCGCATCGCTGGCAGGCCAGCTCCTACAGAGGACAACTCACACAGGGGAGGCAACGCCTACAAATGAACGCCAATTCCAATCAGGCCCTGGCCAGCCTCACCCTCTGGCGCTACCGCCTGCCCCTGCGGGAACCCCTGGCCCTGGGCCCGTGCACCCTGTCCCATCGGGAGGGACTTCTCCTGGAGTGGCAGGGTGAGCAGCAACCGGTGATCTGGTCCGAGATCAGTCCCTTGCCAGGTTTTAGCGATCATGACCTGGAGACCTGCACTGAGCATTTGAAGCGACTTCTGCAGGCCCCGGGGGGTGCACTGAAGGACCGACTGGACCCGGGGCAACCCAGTCTTCCTGCCGAAGTGCGTTTCGGCCTGGAGAGCGGCCATCTGCAATGGTCCACCCCCCTGCCCGATGCCCGCCCACTGCCCCGCTGCCGTTTGTTGCGCCACAATGCCGATCTGGAGGTTGCACCGCATGACGCCTGCATCAAGCTCAAGGTGGGCCGAGCATCGGCAGCGGAGGATGCCCGGCGCATTCAGCATGTCAGCCGACAGTTACGGGACGGCCAGCAGCTGCGCCTGGATGCCAATCGCAGCTGGACGCTGGACACCGCCCGGGATCTGAGCCAGCGGATCGATCACCGCCACGTGGCGTTCATCGAAGAACCCCTGCTGCCCGGCAGCGACTACGCAGAATGGTTTGCCGCCACCGGCCTGCCCCTGGCCTGGGACGAGACCCTGCGGGAAATCCCCCCCGAGGCCGTGGAGGACCACCTAGACACCCCCGGCCTGGCGGCCCTGGTGATCAAGCCCATGCTCACCGGCCTTGGGCGTGCCGAGAGCTGGGTCCAGGCCGCCCGGGCGCGGGGGCTGGGCGTGGTGCTCAGCGCCGCCTACGAGAGCAATCTCGCCCTGGATCTGTACACCCGCCTGGCGGTCCACTGGGGGCTGACGGGTCCCCAGGGTCTGGACACCTTCGATCCCTTCACCCATGCCCTGATCGAACCCATCCGCAGCCAGCCCGAACATGCCGACCGGCCGGTGCTGGGACGTGAGCACCTGCATTGCCTGGGGCACTGGACATGACGCCTGCCGCCAATGACACACTGCCCTGCCTGCTGGATGAAGCGGCCCGCCGCTGGCCCGGTCAGGCGGCCCTGATCCTTCCCGGGCAGCCCCCCCTGACGTTTGCCCGATGGTCGGCGCGGGTGACCGAGCGGTCACGATCACTCCAGGCCCAGGGGGTAGCATCCCTTCAATGGGTTGTCCTCAGCGCGGACCGGAATCTGGACACCCTGGTGGATGTCTTCGCCGTGCTGCGCGCGGGCGCACGCCTGCTGCCAGTGAACCCGGCCCTGCCGTCGGCGGCCGTGGATGACCTGATGGAGGCGCATGCCCTGGACTGGCGCATTCCCGAACCTGGAGGGGCGGTGGTGGCCGGACCTGGCAGGGTCGATGGCCCCGGGCCCCCTCATCCTTCCCCGCCCCCCGTCCGCACTGGGCTGCACGGGCGATTCCCGGCCGATGACGTCCGCACCGGCGTGCTCACCTCCGGCTCCACCGGTCAGCCCAAGGTGGCCATGCACAGCCATGCCAACCACGTGTTCAGCGCCGAAGGGGCCAATCGGGCCATTGCCCTGGGACCGGGAGACCGCTATCTGCTCTCGCTGCCCCTGTTTCATGTGGGCGGACTGGCCATCCTGTTCCGTTGTCTGCTGGGGGGCGCCTCCCTGGTGCTGGGCGGGCGGGCCGAGGATGCGGATCACCTGGCAGCCACCGGCGTGACCCATCTCTCCATGGTGGAGACCCAATTGCAGCGTCTGCTGGCGCAGGCGCGGCCGCTGCCCCGGCTCAAGGCGATCCTGCTGGGCGGGGGCCCCGTGCGCCCCTCCCTGCTCGAGGCGGCGCGGGCCCGGGGGCTGCCCTGCTGGATGAGCTACGGGCTCACTGAAATGACCTCCCAGGTGCTGAACCAGGGCCCCGATGGCCGGGTTCAGGTGCTGGATCATCGGCAATGCCGGGTGGACGGCAAGGGCGAGATCCTGGTGCGTGGCGCCACCCTGTTCAAGGGCTATCTGCGGGGCGGGGAAACGGACCCGGGCACCGATGACGACGGGTGGTTCCGTACCCGGGATCTGGGCTGCTGGGATGAGCGGACCCTCAGCATCACCGGGCGCCTGGACAATCAGTTCATCAGCGGTGGCGAGAACATCCAGCCGGAGACGGTGGAGCAGGCCCTGCATCAGCACTCGGATGTGGCCAGGGCCGTGGTGGTGCCCCGTCCCGACCCGGAGTTCGGGCAACGCCCCGTGGCCTTCGTGGCGGTCCGCGCCCCGGTGGAGAGCCGCGTGCTGCGCGCCTGGTTGCGGGAGCGGTTACCGCCGTTCATGGTGCCCGTGGCCTTTCAGGCGCTGCCCGCCCAGGCCGGCCTGAAGGTGAGACGGCGGGAACTGGCCCAAAGGGCAGGGGCCATAGGCGCCGAGGTGCTGTATCCTGAGGGTGAGACACCGTGAGAGAGCCGTCCATGTGGAAGCGTCCTGTCGATCTTGATGCCCTCAACGACATCACCCGCGACACCCTGATGCAGTCCCTGGGGATCCGTATCACCCAAATCACCGATGATGCGATCTATGGCACTCTGCCCGTGGATGAGCGCACCCGCCAACCCTTTGGCCTGCTCCATGGCGGCGCCTCGGTGGCCCTGGCCGAGACCCTGGGCAGCGTGGGGGCGCACCTGGCCTCGGCGCCCGGATACATGGCCGTGGGCCTGGAGATCAATGCCAATCACCTGCGACCGGCCCGCCAGGGTGTGGTGACCGGTTGCGCCCGTCCGGTGCACGTGGGCAGTCGCACGCAGGTGTGGGAGATCCGCATCCGGGATGATCAGGACCGGGAGATCTGCATCGCCCGGCTCACCACCATGCTGACGGAGGCACCGGCCGGCAGCAGGAGTGCATGATCCGGGCGCCAGACCGCCTGTGGGAGCGGCCCTTGGCCGCGATGGGGGGTAGGGTCACCTCTTGTGGCCTCACTGGCATGGGCTTCGCGGGCGGGGCCCGCTCCCACAAAGGGAGGCTTATCTACCATGGTAATGGGAGGTTTTCATGGCCACAAACATCGAGCAGACTCAGGACGGGGGTCACCCGGATGCACGCCCCATCACGCTGGTTTTCGGGGCCAGCGGCTACATCGGCTCCAATCTGGTTCCCCGGCTGCTGGCCTCCGGCAAGGCCCGAGTGCGGGCCTGCTCGCGGCGCCTGAGCGTACTCCAGGCGCGAGGCTGGGACGAAGCCGAGCTGGTGGCCGCCGACGCCCTCAAACCCGAAACACTCGCCCCGGCACTGGAGGGCGTGAGCACGGCCTATTATCTGGTGCACTCCATGGGGGCCGGGAAGTCCTTCGGCCAACTGGATGTTCAGGCTGCCCGCCACTTCGCAAAAGCTGCCGCCGATGCAGGCGTGCAGCGCATCGTCTATCTGGGCGGGCTGGCCCCGGCCTCCGCCCGCAGCGAACACATCGTCTCACGGCGTCAGACCGGGGATGAACTGCGCCGCGGCCCGGTGCCAGTGACCGAACTGCGGGCCGGCATCATCGTGGGCCCCGGCTCCGCCGCCTTCGAGGTGATGCGGGATCTGGTGCTGCACCTGCCGGTGATGATCACACCCAAGTGGGTCTCGCGCACCTCACCCCCCATCGCCCTGGACAACCTGCTGGAATACCTGCAGCGGGCCCCGGATGTACCGGAAGCCGCCGGTCGCATCCTGGACACTGGGGGACCGGAGTACCTCACCTACGGACGCATGATGCAGATCCTGGCCGAGGAGGCGGGTCGCAAGCCACCGCTGATCATTCCCGTCCCCCTGCTGTCGCCCAAGCTTTCCTCCTACTGGCTGCGTCTGGTCACCTCGGTACCCACCTCCATCGCCCGAGCCCTGGTGGAAGGCCTCAAGGAGAACTACGTGGCCGAGGATGAAGAGACCCGACGCCTCATGCCCCAGGACCTGCTGGATTTTCGCAGCGCCGTGCGCGCGGCCTTCGAAGCCGAAGCGGAAAATGCCCTGGCCGCCCGCTGGACCGAGGGCGCATTCATGTTCCGGGACTACCGGCTGGACTACAGCTATTACGCCAAGACGGCCGGCGGCTCCGCTGTGGCCGATGCGCCCGTGGAGTCGGTCTGGTCCGTGGTGACCGCCATTGGCGGCGGAAACCGGTATTTCGCCTACAACCCGCTGTGGAAGATCCGCGAAGTCACCGACTGGATGCTGGGTGGCCCCGGTCGCAATTACGGCCGTCGCCATCCCACGGAACTACGGGTGGGCGACATGGTGGACTCCTGGCGCGTGGTTGGGCTGGAACCAGGGCGGCGCCTCACCCTGGGCTTCGGCATGCGGGTGCCGGGGGCCGGCGTTCTGGAAATTGATCTGGCGCCGGAGGGGAACGGTACCCGCATCAACGTGACCAACTACTGGCACCCCGCCGGAGTGTGGGGGCTGCTCTACTGGTATGCCATGGCCCCGGCACATCTTTTCGTGTTCACCGGCATGGCTCAAGGCATCGCCCGGCAGGCGGAAACCGCAGCCCGTGCAAGCACTTGACCCCCGGGGCCGTCTTTGACATAACCCTTGCGTCATCGTGCATACTCGGCCGCTACCGCACCACAAGCAAGCCCACGGGGGTAATCACCATGCCGGTCATCGATCACGACATGATCTTCCCGGCGGAACCGGATGAAGTCTTTGCCCTGATCCGCCGGGTGGACGAGTTTCCGCGTTATGCCGACGCGGTGGAGTCGGTCACGCCGCTCAATGACACCACCTACCGTTGGAAGGTCCGGGCCAATGGCATGGTGTTCAGTTGGGATGTGGCCATCGTTGAAGAAGAGCCTCCCCACCGACTGACCTGGAAGTCGCTCAGCGGCATCCGCAACACCGGCCGCTACCGTCTGAGCCCCGTCCCCGGGGGCACGCGGGTGAAACTGTCGATCGAGTATCATCTGCACAATCGTCTGCTGGACAAGACCGTGGGGCGGGCCGCCCGCCCCCTGGTGCATCACATCAGCGGTCAGGCCTTCGAGCGCGTGCGCCGGGCACTGATCGAGGATCAAGCCAAAAACACATCGGCCCAGGCAGGGAACATCGAAACACCCCGGCAAAACTGAAGCCTCTCCGGGCCAAGATCCCAAGGGATACCCCTGAATGGAAAAGCAGCAACGCATCATCCAGATGTTCAATGACATCTCGCCGACCTATGACCGGCTCAACCGCATCCTGAGTTTCGGGGTGGACCGTCGCTGGCGCCGCAATGGCTGCCTGGCGGCCCTCAAGGCCCACGGCCGGCCGGTGAAGCACCTGGTGGACGTGGCCACGGGCACGGGGGACCTGATCCTGTTCTGGCGGGAAGCGGGCAAGGCCAGCGGTACCCCCATCGAACGCGCCACCGGCCTGGACCCCGCCATCGGCATGCTCACCCTTGCCCGCCGCAAGGTGAAGAACGCCGACTTCCAGGAGGCACAGGCCAACGCTCTGCCCCTGGAGGACAACAGCGCCGACATGGTGAGCATCAGCTACGGCATCCGCAACGTGGTGGACGTGGATGGTGCACTGAAGGAGTTCCATCGGGTGCTGGAACCGGGCGGCCATGTCCTCATCCTGGAATTCATGAGTCACCCGGAATCCACCCTCATGGATCGCATGAGCCGCCTGTACATGAACAAGGTACTGCCCAAGGTGGGCGCCATGATCTCCAAGGACAACCAGGCCTACACCTACCTGCCGGAATCCATCCAGGCCTTCTTCAGCACGGAGCAACTGGTGGAAAAACTCACCACCGCTGGCTTCGAGATCGTGCAGGTCAAGGACGACACCTTCGGCATCTCCACGCGCTTCATCGCCCGCAAGCCGGGCTGAGTGTCCACACCGGCCTGCCTTTCTGAATCACCTCATCACCGATTCAATCATCCACGGAGAATTCGCTCATGCGAGTGGCAATCATCGGGGCCGGCATCAGCGGCCTGAGCACAGCCTTCTACTTCAATCGCTCCAGAAGCGATGCGGAACTGCACATCTTCGAAGCCAACAACCACCTGGGCGGCACGATGCACACGGTGAACAAGGAAGGCTTCCTGTTCGAGGAGGGCGGTAACGGCTTTCTCAGCAACAAGCCGGACATGCTCAAGCTGGTGGAAGACTGCGAGGGCTCGCACCTGCTCATGCGCAGTGAGGACGCCGCCCGCAAGCGCTTCATCTACACCGACGCCATGCATCCCTTCCCCGACAGCCCCGGCAAGTTCCTCAAGTCCGGCCTGCTGACCGCCCCGCAGAAACTGCGCGTGGCCGGCGAGGTGTTCACTCCCGCCAAAAAGGACGACAGTGACGAGACCCTCCAGTCCTTCGGCTATCGCCGCCTCGGCAAGGCCTTCACCGATGTCTTCCTGGATGCCATGACCGCCGGCATTTACGGCACCACCGCCGACCGAGTTTCCGTGCAGGCCGCCTTTCCTCTCGTGGCCTCCCTGGAAAAAGAGCATGGCGGGCTGTTCAAGGGCATGATCAAGCGCCGCAAGCAAAGCGCCGGTCCTGGCGGCGTGCTGATGAGCTTCAAGGGGGGCATGAACACCATCGTCGACCACCTCCAATCCAGGATCAAGGCCCAGTGGCATACGGGACACCCCGTGGACAAGGTCACCGCCACAGAGACCGGCTATCAGCTCGCAGTGGGCGGCCAGACACACGATTTCGACCAGATCATCATGGCAGTCCCCGCCTATGCGGCGGCCCCCATGCTCTCCGACCTGGATCCTGAATTGTCTCGTCAGCTGGACGCACTGGACTATTCACCGATCGCTGTCGTCGGCTTCGGCTGGAAGGAACTGGATCACCCGCTGGACGGCTTCGGCCTTCTCACCACCGCCAAGGCGCCGCTGCCTTTCCTGGGCGTACTCTGGGATAGCAGCATTTTCCCTGATAGGGCACCCAAAGGCATGAAGAGCATTCGCGTCATGCTCGGTGGCCAGCGCGCGCCCCACAAGGTCGACCAGGATCCCGAGACCCTCATCCAGGAATCCCGCGAGGGGCTGGTCAAAGCCCTGGGCATCGACAAGGCCCCGGACGCCACCATCGTGAAACGCTGGCCCAAGGGTCTGCCCGGCTATCCGGTGGGGCATATCGCCGCAGTGGATCGCATCATGGAACGCGCCGGCCAGCACCGAGGCCTGCACCTGACAGGCAACGCCTTCCGTGGCATCGCCATGAACGACTGCGTCCGCAATGGTCGCCTCACCGCCGAGACAGCGGCTCTGGTAGGTCGAGCCACCTAATCGGAGGCCAGTGCCCCCCCGCCCCTCACCCCACCCCCTCTCCCCCAAGGGGGAGAGGGGCTTATTCTGGCTCCCCCCTCAAGGGGGGCAGGGGTTTATTCTGGCCCCCTTGAGGGGGGAGAGGGGCTTATTCTGGTTCCCTTTTCCCCGTGGACGGAGAGTGGCTTGTTCCTGGCGCCTTTCTCCTCCCGGACGGACAGTAGCCTATTCTGGCTCCCTTTCTCCGTGGACGGAGAGTAGCCTATTCTGGCTCCCTTCTCCCCTCG
>NZ_JAJNAO010000017.1:0-43397 GCF_022227625.1 Ectothiorhodospira variabilis
CCACTTTTTTGAAACTATTTTGAAATACGACACAAAAACAATGACTTGAAAACACCACCCACAACACCTACACCCCTCCCCCTCATCCCCAGCCCTTCTCCCATAGGGGGGAGAAGGGAGCAGAGCAGGTTGTGACCAAAGGAACACATCCAGACTCAGAACAGGCGCGCCAGGTAGGGCATCAGGAACAGCAACCCGAACCCGGCAAACAGGCGCCCTGTCTGCTGGGGCAACTGCGAGCGGTCCGCACCGGCTTGCCAGGCGGCGCGCAGGGGCGGCCAGGCCAGGGGCAGCGAGAGCGCCAGGTGCCAGGCCCAGGGCAACAGCCCGCCCCACCACAGCAGCAGACTGCTCGCATACACCGCACCGAGCATCAGCCCGAATAATTGCCGTGCCCGCCACTCGCCAATCCGCACGGTCAGGGTGCGCAGACCATGGCGTTCGTCCTCCGCATGATCACGCAGCTCATTGCCCAGCAGCACCAGGGAGGTGAGCAGGCTGAAAGGAATACTGATCAGCAGCACATCCACCGTCAACGGGGCACCCATGGCCACGGCGGAGCCGCCCACCAGGAGCACCCCCATCAACCAGAACACCAGAATGACGCCCAACCCCCTGCGTTTGTAGTGCACCGGCTCGCCGGAATAAAAATAAGCCCCCAGCAAACCGACGATGATCAAGACCAGCAAGAGCCAGCCCTGGACCCAGACAAGCCCCAGGCCAATCAGGAAGGCGAACCCCAAAAACGTCATTCCCCAACGGAAGTTTCGACGGATCGCGGAGATCGCCGCTCGGTATTGTTCCTGATGCGCCGCGCCCACCTCACGCGCTTGCTCTTCCAACAGGGGCAGGTCCGCGTGGTCGTTGATCAGATTCACTGCAGCCTGCAGCAGGATGCCGGCACCGATGATGAGCAGAGCCAGCCAAATCGAGCCGTAGCCTTGGTGAAGCGCCAGCACCGTACCCAGCCCGCACGCGGCAATCGCCACACTGAAGGTGAACGGGCGCATGGCCCGAATGAAGTCGTATGAGCCGGCCGGCTTCATGCTGATACCCCTTGTTCAAAACCGTCGGCCCGCGTCAAAGAAGCGCCAATGCCCGCCTCCAGCACCCTGGAGGCGCTACCCTCGGACACCGCCACCTCCACCAGGCCCATGGAATTGACGTACCAGAACAGCTCGCCCACAGGCGCCTCCCCAAAGACACGACGATAAGCAATCTCTCGCCCCCCAAGCAGTAACCGCGCCTCCAACGGCACGGAGTCACCCGATAATCCCGTCACCAGATTCCCGTAAACATCCACGTAGATCACCTCGGCCATCTCCCTGGGCCAATCCGCGCCGCACAGCGTCGATGGGCAAACCGCCTCCGAGTCCACGCCCTCCCCCATCGCAAGCGCCGCCGCCACAGGGGCAAACAGATCCCGACCATGAAAGCTGTTTGAGAGCCGGGCTGGTCGCCACCGGATCCGGTGCGCCTCGGCTTGCGGGTCATCACGCATGACTCCGGCCAACAGACCATTATCAGGCCCGACAAAGCGCCGGCCGTGTGCCTTCACCCAGATGGGGTCCCGATCCATGCCAACGCCCGGATCCACCACACAAACGAACACGGTTTCAGGGGCAAATGGGCCCACGAGGGACCTGAGCAAACAGCCTGCCGCACGTGGCTTGAACGCCGGGGCGTCCGCTTGAAGATGCACCACGGTAACGCCCGGCGCCAACCGTTTGAGAACAGCCTCCAATTGCCCCGTATAGGGGCCGGTGATGCCAAAATCCGTGTACGTGACGAGCATGCGCCTCCCCATGTTCATGTGTCGGGCCAATATAGGCACCTATCCCGAGCACCCGCAAGCCACCGCCTTCATGGACACCACCAACGCAAAAAGCCGGCACGAGGCCGGCTTTTTGCTATTTCCACCCTGGTGGGCGGTAAAAACACTTCAAACGATCAGGCAGTGGCTTCGCTGGCCTCGTCCGGATCCGGGCGATCCACCAGTTCCACGAACGCCATGGGCGCGTTGTCACCCTTGCGGAAACCACATTTCAGGATGCGCAGGTATCCACCTGGGCGACCCTGATAGCGAGGACCCAACTCGGTGAACAGCTTGCCCACCACTTCGTCGTCCCGCAGCCGGGCAAATGCCAGCCGGCGACTGTGCACGCTGTCTTCCTTCGCCATCGTGATCAGAGGCTCGGCTACCCGACGAAGCTCTTTAGCCTTCGGCAGGGTCGTCTTGATGGCCTCGTGACGGAACAGCGACAGCGCAAGAGACTGCATCAGCGCCTTGCGATGCGAACTGTTGCGGTTGAGTTGCCTACCGGATTGGCGGTGACGCATGGCTTAATTATCCTTCCAGTCAGATTCTGTGCACCCGGCCTGTTCAGCCGGTGCTCTTTTTCTCGTGCTCTTTCAGACCGGCCGGGGGCCAGTTTTCCAGGCGCATCCCCATGGACAAGCCATGGGAGGCGAGCACGTCTTTGATCTCGGTCAGCGACTTCTTGCCCAGGTTCGGCGTCTTCAGAAGCTCCACCTCGGTCCGCTGGATCAGGTCGCCGATGTAGTAGATGTTCTCCGCCTTCAGGCAATTCGCCGAACGTACGGTCAACTCCAGATCGTCCACCGGACGCAGCAGGATGGGATCGATATCCATCGGCTTGCTTTCCTGAGACACACTTTCGTCGCCCTGCAACTCCACGAAAGCCATCAACTGGCTCTGCAGGATGGTCGCCGCCTCACGGATGGCATCATCCGGATCGACGGTCCCATTGGTCTCGAGTTCGATCACCAGGCGGTCCATATCCGTACGCTGCTCAACACGGGCACTTTCAACCTTGTAGGCCACTCGACGGATCGGGCTGAAGCTGGCATCCAGCAACAACCGACCAATGGAGCTATCCTCACCCTCAGCAGAACGACGGGTGCTCACTGGCTGGTAACCGCGACCCTGGCCCACCTTGAGGGTCATGTTGAGCTCGCCACTTTTCGTCAGGTGAGCGATCACGTGATCCGGATTAACGATTTCGACGTCATGATCCAGGGTGATATCCCCTGCCGTGACCGTACCTGGCCCCTTCTTCCGCAGAGTCAGCGTCGCTTCCTCACGATTGTGCATGCGCAGCGCCACACCCTTCAGGTTCAGCAGCACATCCACCACATCTTCCTGAACACCTTCCATAGTGGTGTACTCGTGGAGCACACCCTCGATCTCGGCCTCCAGGATAGCCGACCCCGGAATCGAGGACAGCAGAATCCGGCGCAGGGCATTGCCCAGCGTGTGACCGAAACCACGCTCAAGCGGCTCCAGGACAACCTTCGAAAGTCTTTCGGAGACGGCCTGGACCTCGATATGACGAGGCTTGAGGAGTTCGTTGACCTTGGTCTGCATCAAAGACCTCGTAACTAATTACTTGGAGTAGAGCTCGACCACCAGGGATTCATTGATATCCGCCGGCAAATCGCTACGCTCAGGAACGCTCTTGAAGACGCCTTCCATCTTTTTGGTATCTACATCGACCCACTCGGGAAAGCCATACTGCTCAGCGAGGGCCAGGGAATCCTGGATCCGCACCTGCTTGCGGGCCTTCTCCCGGATGGACACCACGTCAGTGGCCTTCACCTGGTATGAAGCGATGTTCACCGTCTGGCCGTTCACCAGCACAGCCTTATGGCTGACCAGCTGGCGCGCTTCAGACCGGGTGGTGCCGAAGCCCATGCGGTAAACAACGTTATCCAGGCGGCACTCCAGCAGCTTCAGCAGGTTGTCACCCGTGGAGCCCTTGAGCCGCGAGGCTGCCTTGTAGTAATTCCGGAACTGCTTTTCCAGCACGCCATAGATGCGGCGCAGCTTCTGCTTCTCGCGCAGCTGCACACCGTAATCCGACAGTCGTGTGCGACGGTCGCCATGCTGACCGGGCGGCTTGTCCAGCTTGCACTTGCTATCCAGCGCGCGGGCGCGACTCTTCAAAGAGAGGTCGGCACCTTCCCGGCGGCTGAGCTTACACTTCGGGCCAATATATCGAGCCATGGGGTTCCTCCAGTCTAGACGCGCCGCTTCTTGGGCGGACGGCAGCCATTATGCGGAATCGGCGTGATGTCGCTGATGTTCGTGATCTTGTAGCCCACGTTGTTCAACGCACGCACCGCCGATTCGCGACCGGGGCCGGGACCCTTGACCAGCACTTCAAGATTCTTCAAACCATATTCCTGAGCCGCAGTACCGGCACGCTCGGCCGCCACCTGCGCGGCAAAGGGGGTGCTCTTCCGGGATCCGCGGAACCCGGAGCCACCTGCCGTTGCCCAGGACAGGGTGTTGCCCTGACGGTCAGTGATGGTCACGATCGTGTTGTTGAAGGACGCGTAGACATGCGCCACTCCATCGGAGACGGACTTCTTGACCTTCTTACGGGTCCGCGTGGAGGCCTGTGCCATACCTGTTTCCTGTAATCCTGAATATTACTTGCGGATGGGACGACGCGGTCCCTTGCGGGTGCGCGCGTTCGTGCGGGTGCGCTGGCCGCGCAGCGGAAGACCGCGACGGTGACGCAAACCCCGGTAGCAACCCAGATCCATCAAACGCTTGATGTTCATGGAGGTCTCGCGGCGAAGGTCACCCTCTACACTCAAGCGACCGACTTCGGCGCGAATCTTTTCCACCTCTTCTTCAGAGAGGTCACGGATCTTTTGCTCCGGCCGAATCCCCGCCGCCCCGCAGATCATCTTCGCACGGGTGTTACCGATGCCGTAGATCGCCTGAAGGGCGATCACCGCATGTTTGTGGTCGGGAATATTGACACCTGCTACACGAGCCATCCAGCTATCTCCAAGAACCGGCAGAAAAGCCGGCTATTCTAACCAGTGAACGCTGCCAAAGCAATGCTTAACCCTGACGCTGTTTGTGACGCGGATCGGAACAGATCACGCGAACGACGCCATTGCGACGGATAATCTTGCAGTTACGGCAGATCTTCTTTACAGACGCACGTACTTTCATGTTTCTTTCCTCTCACTGGGCCTGCTAGCGCAGCATGCCCGACTTGCCGTAGCCTTTAAGGTTGGCTTTGCGCATCAGTCCCTCGTACTGATGGGACACCAGGTGCGCCTGAAGTTGTGCCATGAAGTCCATCACCACGATCACGATGATCAGCATCGAGGCCCCGCCGAAGTAGAACGGCACGTTCCAGTAGAGAATCAGGAACTCGGGCATCAGGCACACCGCCGTGATGTAGATCGCCCCCACCGCAGTCAGGCGGGTCATGACGCTGTCAATATACTTCTCGGTCTGCACCCCGGGACGAATCCCGGGAATGAACGCGCCGGACTTCTTCAGGTTCTCCGCAGTCTCCCGGGCGTTGAACACCAATGCCGTGTAGAAGAAACAGAAGAACACGATGGCCGCGCCATAGAACATCACATACAGCGGCTCACCCGGCCCGAGTGCTGAAGACAGATCACGCAACCAGGTCACCCCCTCAGCCTGGCCGAACCAGGTCCCCAGCGTCGCCGGGAAAAGGATGATACTGGAGGCGAAGATCGCCGGGATCACGCCGGCCATGTTCAGCTTGAGGGGAAGATGACTGCTCTGCCCCCCATAGACCTTGCGCCCCACCTGCCGCTTGGCATAGTTCACCGTGATCCGGCGCTGCCCGCGCTCGATGAAGACGATGAAGCCAATCACCCCCAGCGCCATGGCCACCAGCAGCATCACGAACGCAGGGGACAACTCACCCGTGCTCGCCAACTCCAGCGTGCCACCAAAGGCACCCGGCAGGCCTGCCACGATCCCGGCGAAGATGATGATCGAGATACCGTTACCGATACCCCTTTCCGTCACCTGCTCACCCAGCCACATCAGGAATACCGTGCCGGTCACCAACGTCACCACCGTGGTGAACATGAAGCCCAACCCGGGGTTGAGCGCGACCGTCGCATCGCCCATAGTCTGCTGATTCAAGGCGATGCTGATACCGATACTCTGCACCAGGGCCAGGAATACCGTGCCGTAGCGGGTGTACTGCGTGATCTTGCGACGACCGGGCTCGCCTTCCTTCTTGATCTGCTGCAGTGCTGGCACTGTAGCTGCCAGCAACTGCATGATGATCGCTGCCGAAATATAGGGCATGACCCCCAGCGCGAACATGCTCAACCGCTCCAGGGCACCCCCGGAGAACATGTTGAACATGTCCAGGATCGTCCCGGACTGGGCATCATAAAACTGCTCCAACGCCACGGGGTCGATCCCCGGCACCGGGATGAATGTCCCGATCCGGTAGACGACCAAGGCCATCAAAACGAATAGCAGGCGCTGGCGAAGTTCAGTGAACTTCCCCATACCGCCCAGTGAAACGCCCCCAGTTGGATTGGATGCAGCCACTTATTCCTCGATCTGCCCGCCTGCCGCTTCAATCGCGGCACGCGCGCCCTTGGTTACAGCCACGCCCTTCAAGGTCACCGCCTGCTCCAGCGACCCGGAAGCGATCACCTTGGCAGCCTTGGCCTGGATGGGCACCACACCCTTCATTTTCAGAGCGGCCAGGTCGATCACGCCATCAAAGCCCAGCAGCTCGTGCAAACGGACCTCGGCGCAATCACCGGCGGTGCGCGAACGGAAACCGACTTTCGGCAGCCGACGCTGCAAGGGCATCTGACCGCCCTCGAAGCCAACCTTCTGGTAGCCACCGGAACGGGACTTCTGCCCCTTGTGACCGCGGCCGGCGGTCTTGCCCAGGCCGGAGCCAATACCACGCCCCACACGACGGGCCGGGATACGGCTGCCTTCGGCCGGGCTCAGGTTATTCAGTTTCATCTCAAGCCTCCTCAACCTTCAGGAGATAGGACACCTTGTTGATCATGCCCCGATTCTCCGGCGTATCCTTGACGACCACCGGATTATGGATCCGTCGGATCCCCAGGCCACGCAGGCAGGCGGCGTGCTTCTTCAAGCGGCCGTACTTGCTGCGCACCAGCGTTACTTTCAGTTCGCCAGCCATGTCTTACCCCGTGATCTCGTCCAGTTGCTTGCCGCGCTTGGCCGCGATCAGCTCCGGATCGTGCAACGACGTCAACCCGTTAAGGGTCGCGCGCACCACGTTGCTGGAGTTACGTGAACCAATGCACTTGGCCAGCACGTTCTTCACGCCTGCCACTTCGAAGACAGCGCGCATGGCGCCGCCGGCGATGATACCAGTACCGTCGGATGCGGGCTGCATGAACACCTTGGCCGCACCATGACGGGCAGTCGTGGCGTAATGCAGCGTGCCATCCTTCAAGGGGACCTTACGCATGTTCTTGCGGGCAGACTCCATCGCCTTCTGGATGGCCAGAGGCACTTCGCGGGCCTTGCCGTAGCCAAAACCGACCTTACCGTTACCGTCACCCACGACGGTGAGCGCCGTGAAACGGAACTGCCTACCGCCCTTGACCACCTTGGCCACGCGGTTCACGGAGATGAGCTTCTCCTGAAGGCCGTCGTTGTCGCTCGCGTTCACACTTGCCATTGAATCACCCTTGTCAGAATTCCAGGCCGCCCTCTCGGGCGGCGTCGGCCAGCGCCTTCACGCGGCCGTGGTACTTGAATCCGGAACGGTCGAAGGCCACTTTCTTGATGCCCTTGGCCGAGGCCCGCTCAGCAATCAGACGGCCCACTGCCGTGGCCGCTTCCACATTGCCGGTAGCCTTCAGGTCACCGCGCACGCCGGCTTCCACCGTGGAAGCGCAGGCTACCACTTCGGAGCCCGTGGGGGCGATGATCTGCGCATAAACATGACGCGGCGTACGATGAATGCACAATCTGTGTGCACCCAGTTCGCGGATCTTGTGCCGGGCACGGCTGGCGCGCCGGAGTCGAGCTGTTTTCTTATCCATCGTGGTCACCTTGCCTTATTTCTTCTTGGCTTCCTTGCGAATGATCTGCTCATTCGCATACCGGACACCCTTACCCTTGTAAGGCTCCGGCGGGCGGAAGCTCCTGATCTCGGCAGCCACCTGGCCGACCTGCTGCTTGTCGATGCCCTTGACCACGACCTCGGTCTGACTGGGGGTCTCGATGGTGATGCCCTCGGGCACCGGATATTCCACCGGGTGGGACAGCCCCAGCGTCAGGTTCAGCGTCTTGCCCTGTGCCTGAGCGCGATAACCCACGCCCACCAGTTCCAGCTTTCTCTCAAAGCCGGCGCTGACGCCCGTGACCATATTGTTGATCAGCGCGCGGATCGTGCCAGCCATGGCCCAATGCTTCGCGTTGCCATTGGCCGGGCCCAGACGCACCACGCCTTCATCCTGCGAGACCTCGACGTTCGGGTTCATCGGGAACTCCATCGCTCCCTTCGGACCTTTGACGGAGATCAGCTCGTTGTTAATCATCACATCTACGCCCTTGGGGAGCGTGATGGGGTTTTTCGCTACTCGGGACATGGCTTCAATCCGATTAGGAGACGACGCAAAGTACTTCGCCGCCCTGACCCTGGGCACGCGCCTGGCGTTCGGTCATCACTCCACCAGAAGTGGAGATCACCGCCACACCAAGGCCACCGATTACGGTCGGCAAGTCATCCTTGGAGCGATAGATACGCAGGCCCGGACGGCTCACCCGTTGGATCGTCTCGATCACGGGCTTGCCCTGGAAGTACTTCAGTTTCACCGTCATGACGGGTTTCTTTTCCTGCTCGTCAACGACTACATCGGCCACGTAGCCCTCGTCCTTCAGGACGCGGGCAATCGCCACCTTCAGTTTGGAGGCCGGCAGGGTTACTTCGGTCTTGGCAGCGCGCTGGCCGTTGCGAATGCGGGTCAGCAGGTCTGCCACGGGATCGGTCATGCTCATTTCGGTCTTTCCCTCTTACCAGCTCGACTTGACCAGACCGGGCACATCGCCCCGCATGGCCGCTTCGCGCAGCTTGTTACGCGCCAGGCCAAATTTCCGATAGTAGCCATGCGGACGACCGGTCAGGCGGCAGCGATTACGCTGACGCGCCGGACTGGAATCGCGGGGCAGCTTCTGCAGCTTCACCACCGCTTCCATACGGGCCTCCGGGCTCGTCTCGGGGCTACTGATGAGCGCCTTGAGCTCAGCCCGCCGTTCGGCATACTGCTTTACCAGCTGGGCGCGCTTCTTTTCACGCATCATCATGGAAATCTTGGCCATGTCTAAAAACCTCTCAATTCTTGAACGGGAAGTTGAACGCCTGCAGCAGCGCCCGACCTTCCTCGTCAGTCTTGGCCGTGGTGGTGATGGTGATATCCATCCCACGCAACGCGTCGATCTTGTCGTAATCGACTTCCGGGAAGATGATCTGCTCGCGCACGCCCATATTGTAATTGCCACGACCATCGAAGGACTTGGCATTCAGACCACGGAAGTCACGCACCCGGGGCAGAGCCACGTTCACCAGGCGATCCAGGAACTCATACATCTGCTCCCGGCGCAAAGTGACCTTGCAGCCAATGGGATACCCATCGCGGATCTTGAATCCGGCAATGGACTTGCGCGCCTTGGTCACAACCGGCTTTTGCCCGGACACCGCAGTCATGTCGCCTACCGCGTGTTCAATGACTTTCTTGTCCGCCACGGCTTCGCCCAAACCCATGTTCAGGGTGATCTTCGTGATCTTCGGGACTTCCATGACATTGCCGTACTCAAAGCGCTCCATGAGCTGCTTGATTACGGTCTCCTGGTAAAATTGTTTCAACCTGGCCATCGTATTCACCTTAAGACGCGTCAACGACTTCGTTGTTGGACTTGTAGTACCGCACCTTGCGGCCGTCCTCGAGCGTCCGGAAGCCCACGCGATCACCCTTGCCGCTTGCGGGGTTGTAAAGCATCACATTGGACACATCCAATGGCATCTCTTTATCGATGATGCCGCCCTGAACCCCATTATGAGGGTTGGGCTTTTGATGCTTCTTCACCATATTCAGGTTCTGAACCAGGACCCGCTTCTCGTCGATCACCTTCAGTACGGTACCGCGGCGGCCCTTGTCCTTGCCGGCGATGACCACTACATCATCACCCTGTCGAATTCTGCGCATCGTCTTCTACCTCAGCCTTTCGCGTTACAGTACTTCCGGCGCCAGGGAAATGATCTTCATGAACCGTTCACCGCGCAGCTCGCGTGTGACGGGCCCGAAAATACGGGTGCCAATCGGCTGCAGCTGGTTGTTCAGCAGAACGGCCGCATTACGATCGAAGCGGATCACCGAGCCATCCGGACGACGCACGCCCTTGGCGGTTCTCACGACCACCGCGTTGTAAACCTCGCCCTTCTTGACCTTGCCGCGGGGGATCGCGTCCTTGACGCTCACCTTCACAATGTCACCCACGGCGGCGTAGCGCCGGTGCGAACCGCCGAGAACCTTGATGCACTGGACCCGGCGCGCCCCGCTGTTGTCCGCTGCATCCAAAACCGTCTGCATCTGAATCATGATCTGATCTCACTTCGTATCGGTGGTGGCCGTCACCGGCCTCACTCAGGCGCGCGCTCAACAACCTTCAGCAGGCGGAACGTCTTCGTCCGGGACATGGGGCGGCACTCCTTTACCAGGACCTTATCGCCCATGCGGGAGTCGTTGCCTTCGTCATGGACGTGCAGTTTGGTGGAGCGGCGCATGTACTTGCCATACAGTGGGTGACGCACACGGCGCTCGATGAGCACGGTGCGGGTCTTGTCCATCTTGTCACTGATGACACGGCCGGTGACCGCACGTTGTTCTTTGACTTCTTGTTCGCTCATGACTTTACTCGCCTGCTCTCGAACGCTCGTTCAGCACGGTCTTGATGCGGGCAACGTCCTTGCGGATCTTGCCGAAGCGGTCAGGACGGGGCGGTTGGCCCGTGCCCTTTTGCATCCGCATCTTGAACTGCTCGCGGTACAGCTCCAGCAGCTCACCACGCAGTTCTTCGGTGTTCTGCTCACGCACTTCGCTCGCCTTCATCACATCACCTGCCGTGTCACAAATGCCGTCTTGATGGGCAGCTTGGCAGCGGCCAGGCGGAACGCCTCACGAGCCACCTCTTCACTCACGCCTTCCATCTCATAGAGCACGCGGCCTGGCTGAATCTTGCAAACCCAGTATTCCACGTTGCCCTTACCCTTACCCATACGCACTTCAACGGGCTTTTTGGTGACGGGCACATCCGGGAAAATACGGATCCAGATCTTGCCGCCACGCTTGATATGCCGGTTCATCGCACGACGAGCAGCTTCGATCTGACGCGCCGTGATACGGCCCCGATCGACAGACTGCAGGGCGAACTCGCCGAAACTGACCTTCCCACCGGAAATAGCCAGGCCGCGGTTCTTGCCCTTGAACTGCTTACGGAATTTTGTTCTCTTGGGCTGCAGCATCACTCAAACTCCTCAGTTAACCGCGGCCTTGCCTTCCTGGGCAGCGTCCGTCTTTTTCTCGAAGTCGAACACCTCACCCTTGAACACCCAGACCTTCACACCGATGATGCCGTAGGTGGTCTGAGCTTCGGCAAACCCATAATCAATTTCCGCGCGCAGGGTATGCAGCGGCACACGGCCTTCGCGATACCACTCGCTGCGGGCGATCTCGGCGCCGTTCAGGCGGCCGGAGACATGCACTTTCACGCCCTGAGCGCCGAGGCGCATCGCATTGCCCACGGCGCGCTTCATGGCGCGACGGAACATGATACGGCGCTCCAGCTGTTGCGCGATCCCCTCGGCCACGAGCTGTGCATCGGTCTCGGGCTTGCGGATCTCTTCAATGTTGATCTTCACGGCCTGCGGGGGAAGACCCAGTCGGCCGGCAACCTCACGGCGCAGCGCCTCGATATCTTCGCCCTTCTTGCCGATCACGATACCCGGACGCGCCGTATGAATCGTGATGAACGCCTGGCGCGCGGGCCGGGCGATCTCGATGCGACTGACGGAGGCCTGGGACAGTTTCTTCTTCAGAAACTTGCGGATTTCCAGATCGCTATGCAGGTTGTCGGCATAATCCCGACCATCTGCGTACCAAGTGGATGCCCAGTCCGCAGACACCCCCAGACGGAAACCGATCGGATTGACTTTCTGACCCATCTCAGACCCCTACCTTACTCGGCGCTGACGGCGACGGTAATGTGACTTGTACGTTTGTTGATCCGGTTAGCCCGGCCCTTGGCCCGCGCCTGGATGCGCTTGAGCACCGGACCCTGGTCCACACAGATGCGCGACACACGCAGCTCATCCACATCCGCCCCATCATTGTGCTCGGCATTGGCAATGGCCGACTCAAGGATCTTGCGAACCAGATGAGCGGACTTCTTCGGGCTGAAGGACAGGACCTGCAGCGCCCGCTCAACGGGCAGCCCACGGACCTGATCCGCCACCAACCGACACTTCTGCGGCGATATGCGAGCGAATCGCAATACTGCGACGGTTTCCATCATCAACCCCTTACCTTGCCTTCTTGTCAGCCACGTGGCCCTTGAAGGTACGCGTTGCAGCGAACTCCCCGAGCTTGTGACCCACCATGTTTTCGTTGATCAGCACCGGCACATGCTGCCGCCCGTTATGGACGGCCAACGTCAATCCCACCATCTGCGGAATCACCATGGACCGGCGTGACCAGGTCTTGATGGGACGCCTGTCGTTGGCAGCAGAGGCTGCTTCCACTTTCTTGAACAGATGATGGTCGACAAAAGGACCTTTCTTCAGCGAACGCGGCACTGATCTATCCCCTCAACTCTTACTTCGCTTTCCGACGGCGCACAATCATGCTATCCGTCCGCTTGTTCTTGCGGGTTTTGTAACCCTTGGTCGGAATACCCCAGGGGGTAACCGGATGCTGGCCGAAGTTCCGGCCTTCACCACCACCGTGGGGGTGGTCGACCGGGTTCATCGCCGTGCCTCGTACAGTCGGGCGGATACCCAGCCAACGACGGGCGCCAGCCTTGCCGAACTTGCGCAGGCTGTGCTCGGAATTACTGACTTCACCGATGGTGGCGCGGCAATCCGCATGCACCTTGCGCATCTCTCCGGAGCGCAGACGCAGCGTCACGTACTGACCCTCACGCGCCACCAGCTGGACGCCCGTGCCGGCACTGCGCGCCAACTGCGCACCCTTGCCGGGGCGCATCTCGATGCAGTGAATCACGGTACCCAGCGGAATGTTCCGAAGTGGCAGGCAGTTGCCAGACCGGATCGGGGCATGCACGCCAGAGACCACCGGGTCGCCGGCCTTCACGCCACGAGGCGCGATAATATACCGACGTTCGCCGTCCGCGTACAGCACCAATGCAAGGTGCGCACTACGGTTTGGATCATATTCCAGCCGCTCAACCTTGCCCGGGACGTCATCCTTGTTGCGCTTGAAGTCCACGATGCGGTAGCGCTGCTTGTGACCGCCACCCACGTGGCGCGTCGTGATGCGCCCCTGGTTGTTGCGGCCACCGGTGCGGCTCTTCTTCTCCAACAGCGGGCCGTAGGGCTCGCCCTTGTGAAGATCGGGGGTCACACCCCGGACCACAAAACGGCGGCCCGCGGAAGTGGGTTTCGACTTGACGATCGCCATTTCGCGTTACCTTTCCGATTACTCGTTGCCGGCCAATTCAATATCGTAACCCGGCTCGAGGGTCACGTAGGCCTTTCTCCAATGATTGCGGCGACCCTGGGATCTGCCCAACCGCTTACGCTTACCCTGCTGGTTCAGCACACGCACCGAGGAAACCTTCACTTCGAAGAGCTTCTCCACGGCCTGGCGAACTTCATCACGGGTTGCGTCGACAGCCACCTTGAACACATGCTGGTTCGCGGCTTCAGCGAGCATGGTGCCTTTTTCAGACACATGCGGACCGACGATCACCTTCAGCATTCTTTCTTCGTTCATGACAGCCACCCTTCAACATGCTTGAGCGCGGACACGGTGATCAGCACCTTCTCAGCACCCACCAGACTCACGGGATTCACTTCCGCGACGTCCAGAACATCCACTTTCGGCAGATTACGGGCCGAGAGATACAGATTGCCGTCAGCCTCGGTCGCCACGATCAGCGCCGACTCCAGGCCCAGCTCAGACAGCTTGGCAATCAGGGCCTTGGTACGGGGCTCGCCAACCTTGAAGTCTTCAACCACCACCAGACGATCCTGCCGGACCAGCTCGGAAAAGATGCTGGCCATGGCGGCCCGGTACATCTTGCGGTTGAGCTTCTGCCTATAGTCACGAGGCGCTGCCGCGAAGATCTTGCCACCCCCACGCCACAACGGGCTGCGAATGGTGCCGGCACGGGCACGACCCGTACCTTTCTGCCGCCAGGGCTTGGCGCCACCGCCGCGCACTTCAGCGCGCGTCTTTTGCGCCTTGGTACCGAAGCGACCACCGGCCATATGGGCCACAACAGCCTGGTGCACCAGCGTCTCGTTAAAATCGCGGCCAAACGCTGCGTCGGAGACGTCAACGCCTTGCTGCGTGTCCTGAACCTGAAGCTTCATGAGATTCAACCCTTCGCCTTGACAGCGGGACGCACCATGACGTCACCACCGGTGGAACCCGGCACCGCACCACGGATCAGAAGCAGATTCCGCTCAGCGTCCACCCGGACAACCTGCAGGTTCTGGACGGTGCAACGCACGTTGCCCATCTGACCGGCCATCTTCTTGCCCTTGAACACCCGACCAGGAGTCTGGTTCTGACCAATGGACCCCGGCGCACGATGGGAGCGGGAGTTACCGTGAGTGGCATCCTGCATGCTGAAGTTGTGACGCTTGATCACACCCTGGAAGCCCTTACCCTTGCTGGTCCCGGTGACGTCCACCATCTGACCTTCAGAGAAGACATCCACCTTCAGCTCGGCGCCGGCCTCAATACCCTCGCCTTCACCATCTTCCAGACGGAATTCCCAGAGACCGCGACCGGCCTCCACGCCCGCCTTGGCCAGATGACCGGCCAGGGGCTTACCTACACGACTCGCCTTACGAGAACCCACCGCTACCTGAAGGGAGCGATAACCATCGCGCTCGCCGGCCTTCACCTGGGCGACACGATTCGGCTCCACCTCGATGACAGACACCGGCAGGGACACTCCGTCTTCCGTAAAGACACGAGTCATGCCCACCTTGCGACCGACCAGTCCGATTGCCATGACACTACCTCTGCTTCCACCCCGAGACCCCGGGGCGTCGGAGAAATTATTTCATTCTGAAAGTCACGGCCCGGTACAAGTTACCCTGCACCGGGCCATGGAAAGCCAACTATTATGCCACAGAAATCAGGGCTAGTTAAGCTTTATTTGCACATCCACACCGGCCGCCAGGTCCAGTTTCATCAAGGCATCCACCGTCTTGTCGGTGGGGTCCATGATATCCATCAGACGCTTGTGCGTACGGATCTCATACTGGTCCCGCGCGTCCTTGTTGACGTGGGGAGAGATGAGCACCGTGAAGCTTTCCATCTTGGTGGGCAACGGGATCGGACCCTTCACCCGCGCACCGGTACGCTTCGCGGTTTCCACAATCTCGACAGCCGAACGATCGATCAAACGATGATCAAAGGCCTTGAGGCGAATACGAATTCTTTGCTTGGCTGCCATGGACGTTTACTCGATGATCTTGGCGACAACGCCGGCACCGACGGTGCGGCCACCTTCGCGAATTGCAAAACGCAGGCCGTCTTCCATAGCGATCGGCGCAATCAGCGACACCGTCATCTTGACGTTGTCACCCGGCATCACCATCTCGACACCTTCAGGCAGATCACAGGAACCGGTCACGTCAGTGGTCCGGAAATAGAACTGCGGACGATAGCCATTGAAGAACGGCGTGTGACGACCACCCTCATCCTTGGACAGCACGTACACCTCAGCTTCAAACTTGGTGTGCGGCGTAATCGAACCGGGCTTGCACAGCACCTGACCACGCTCGACCTCGTCACGCTTGGTACCACGCAGCAGAACACCCACGTTGTCACCCGCCTGACCCTGATCCAGCAGCTTGCGGAACATCTCAACGCCGGTCACGGTGGTCTTCTTGGTGTCGTGGATACCCACGATCGCCACTTCGTCGCCCACCTTGCAGATGCCGCGCTCGATACGGCCCGTCACCACGGTGCCACGACCGGAAATGGAGAACACGTCTTCCACAGGCATCAGGAACGCACCATCCACGGCACGCTCAGGCTCAGGAATGTAGGTGTCCAGGGCCTCGATCAGCTTGTCGATGGCCGGCACGCCAATCTCGGAAGTATCACCTTCCAGCGCCTTCAGCGCGGAACCGGTGATGATCGGGGTGTCGTCACCAGGGAACTCGTAGCTGGACAGCAGATCGCGGACTTCCATCTCCACCAGTTCCAGCAGCTCCGGATCGTCAACCATGTCGGCCTTGTTCATGAACACCACAATGCACGGCACGCCCACCTGGCGGGCCAGCAGGATGTGCTCACGGGTCTGGGGCATCGGGCCATCAGCCGCAGACACCACCAGGATGGCGCCATCCATCTGCGCCGCACCCGTGATCATGTTCTTCACATAGTCCGCGTGACCGGGGCAGTCCACGTGGGCGTAGTGACGCACGTCGGACTCGTATTCCACGTGCGCCGTCGCAATGGTGATACCACGGGCCCGCTCTTCCGGGGCATTATCAATCTGGTCGTAAGCACGGGACTCACCACCAAACTTCTTGGCCTGGCACACCGTCAGTGCTGCCGTCAGCGTGGTCTTGCCATGGTCAACGTGACCAATCGTCCCCACATTCACGTGCGGCTTTTTACGCTCGAACTTTTCCTTCGACACCTTTCTACCCCTTCAAAGAATTCAAATCTGGCTGGGCCACAATGGCCCTGGATCAGGACGCCTTCTTGATGACGGCTTCAGCCACGCTGGCAGGCGCTTCCGCGTACTTGCAGAACTCCATCGAGTACACGGCGCGGCCCTGAGTGGCGGAACGCAGATCGGTGGAATAACCGAACATTTCGGCCAGTGGCACCTCAGCACGCACGATCTTGCCGGCGGGGGCATCATCCATGCCCTGCACCAGACCACGACGACGGTTCAGGTCGCCCATCACATCGCCCATGTACTCTTCCGGCGTCACCACTTCCACCTTCATCATCGGCTCGAGCAGCACGGGATTCGCCTTGGCAGCACCTTCCTTGAACGCCATGGAGCCGGCGATCTTGAACGCGGACTCGGAGGAGTCCACGTCGTGGTAGGAACCATCAAACAGCGTCGCCTTGAAGTCCACCAGCGGGAAGCCACCCACGACACCGTTCTTGCAGGCCTCCTGGATTCCCTTATCCACTGCCGGGATATATTCCTTGGGCACCACGCCACCCACGATGGCGTTCACAAAGGCATAACCTTCGCCGGGCTCCTGAGGCTCAATGCGGATCCAGACATGGCCGTACTGACCGCGACCGCCAGACTGGCGAACGAACTTGCCTTCCTGCTCCACCTGCTTGCGAATGGTTTCGCGGTAGGCCACCTGCGGCTTGCCCACATTGGCCTCAACCTTGAACTCACGCTTCATGCGGTCAACGATGATGTCCAGGTGCAGCTCGCCCATTCCGGAGATGATGGTCTGACCGGATTCCTCGTCAGTCCGCACGCGGAAGGACGGGTCCTCCTGAGCCAGCTTGCCCAGGGCCACGCCCATCTTCTCCTGGTCTGCCTTGGTCTTGGGCTCCACGGCCACGGAGATCACAGGCTCGGGGAATTCCATGCGCTCCAGCGTGATGACGCTGTCCATGGCGCACAGGGTTTCACCCGTGGTTACATCTTTCAGGCCCACGGCCGCAGCGATGTCACCGGCACGCACTTCCTTGATCTCCTCGCGGGAGTTGGAGTGCATCTGCACGATACGACCAATGCGCTCGCGCTTGCCCTTCACGGGGTTGTACACAGTGTCACCGGACTGCACCACACCGGAGTACACCCGGAAGAAGGTCAACGTACCCACAAACGGGTCGGTGGCAATCTTGAACGCCAGAGCGGCAAAGGGCTCATCGTCGGTGGAATGACGCAGGGCCTCGGTCTCGTTGGCATCATCCAGGTGACCCTTGATGGCCAGCACGTCCGTCGGCGACGGCATGTATTCCACGATGGCATCCAGCATGGCCTGCACGCCCTTGTTCTTGAAGGCAGAACCACACAGGGCGGGCACGATTTCGTTGTTCAGGGTGCGCTTGCGCAAACCCTGCTTGAGCTCCTCGGTGCTCAGCTCGCCATCGTTGAGATACTTCTCCATCAGCTCTTCGGAGGACTCAGCCGCCGCTTCCACCAGATGCTCGCGCCAGGTCTGGCAGTCGTCCTGCATCTCGGCGGGAATGTCCTTTTCCTGGAAGGTCATGCCATGGTTATCCGTGTCCCAGTAGATGGCCTTCATCTTGACCAGGTCCACCACACCTTCAAAGGCATCCTCGGCACCGATCGGCAGCTGCAGCGGCACGGGATTGCCGGCCAGGCGATCCTTGATCTGCTTCACCACGCGCAGGAAGTCGGCACCGGGGCGGTCCATCTTGTTGACGAACGCCATGCGCGGCACCTGGTACTTGTTGGCCTGGCGCCACACGGTCTCGGACTGGGGCTCCACACCACCCACGGCACAGAACACGGCGCAGGCGCCGTCCAGCACACGCAGACTCCGCTCCACCTCAATGGTGAAGTCCACGTGCCCGGGGGTATCGATGATATTGATGCGATGCTCCGGGAACTGCTTTTCCATACCCGGCCAGAAGCAGGTGGTCGCCGCAGAGGTGATGGTGATACCACGTTCCTGCTCCTGCTCCATCCAGTCCATGGTGGCGGCACCGTCGTGCACCTCACCGAGCTTATGGGACACACCGGTATAGAACAGAATCCGCTCCGTGGTGGTCGTCTTGCCGGCGTCGATGTGCGCCATGATACCGATATTGCGGTAGCGCTCGATGGGAGTTTTGCGTGCCACTGTAGAAATACCTCGAAGAATCTATTGCCTAGGCCGCCGTCTTACCAGCGGTAATGCGAGAAGGCCTTGTTGGCTTCAGCCATGCGGTGCGTGTCTTCACGCTTCTTGACGGCCGAGCCCTTGCTGTCGGACGCATCCATCAATTCACCCGCCAGCTTCAGGGCCATGGACTTCTCACCGCGCTTGCGGGAGGCATCCACGATCCAGCGCATGGCCAGGGCGTTCTGGCGAACCGCACGAACTTCAACCGGAACCTGGTAGGTTGCGCCACCCACACGACGGGACTTCACCTCGACGCGGGGGCGCACGTTATCGAGCGCCGTCTCGAGCACTTCCAGGCCATCGCCTTTCTTGCTTTCAATCTGAGTCAGGGCGCCATACAGAACCCGCTCAGCCACGGACTTCTTGCCATCACGCATCACCGTATTGATGAACTTGGCAAGCAGTTCGCTCTTGTACTTGGGGTCGGGAAGGATATGACGTTTGGGAGCTTCGGATCTTCTTGACATGGTCTTATCTCAACAGGCCGCTTAGGCCTTCTTGGGACGCTTCGCGCCGTACTTGGAGCGAGCCTGCTTCCGATTTTGCACACCCTGGGTATCCAGGCTGCCGCGAACCGTGTGATAACGCACACCGGGCAAGTCCTTCACACGACCGCCGCGGATCAGCACCACGGAGTGCTCCTGGAGGTTATGGCCTTCACCGCCGATATAGCTGGACACTTCGTAACCATTGGTCAGGCGCACACGAGCCACCTTACGCAACGCAGAGTTCGGCTTTTTCGGCGTCGTGGTGTACACGCGGGTGCAGACACCACGCTTCTGCGGACAGGCCTCAAGGGCCGGCACATTGCTCTTTTCCGTCGGGCGCTTGCGGGGCTTGCGCACTAACTGGTTAATTGTTGCCATGAAAGCTTTTCTCCTAGCCCAAAAACAACGACAGGCCGGACCCAACCGGCCTGTCGAGGGTGCGATATGTTAGGCAGACTCAAGGCCCCTGTCAAGCAGGGGACTTGAGTCCGTGGGATTGGTGGTTATTCCTGCGACGGCTGATCACTGGAAGACGGCGGATTCTGATCCGTCTCCGAGGTGCTGGCCTCCGGATCGGCCGGCGTCTCCTCCGGGGCTTCGCTGGGCGAAGGCATCCCCAGGTTCAGCCCTTCACCGTAGCGACGGCGACGGCGTTCCTTGTGATACGCCAGCCCCGATCCCGCCGGGATCAGACGACCGACGATGACGTTTTCCTTCAAGCCACGCAAGTCGTCCCGCGCACCGCGCACGGCGGACTCGGTCAGCACGCGCGTGGTCTCCTGGAAGGAGGCTGCGGAGATGAAGGACTCCGTCACCAGCGAGGCCTTGGTAATTCCCAGCAGCACGCGCTCGTAGAGCGGCGCCTGCTTGTCGGGGCCCAGACGCTCGACCTCTTCCAGCACCCGGGAACGGTCCACCTGCTCGCCGGTGAGGAAACGCCCATCGCCAGGATAGGTGATGTCCACCTTGCGCAGCATCTGGCGGATGATCACCTCGATGTGCTTGTCGTTGATCTTCACGCCCTGCAGGCGGTACACGTCCTGGATCTCCTTGGCCATGTACTCGGCCAAAGGCGTGACGCCCAGCAGGCGCAGGATGTCGTGAGGATTGGGTTCGCCCTCGGCGATCACTTCCCCTTTCTCCACATGCTCACCCTCGAACACGCTCACCTGACGCCACTTGGGAATCAGCTCCTCATGGTTCTCACCGGTCTTCTCCTCGGTGATGATCAGGCGCTGCTTGCCCTTGGTGTCCTTGCCGAAGCTGACAGTACCGGAGCGCTCTGCCAGGATGGCTGGCTCCTTGGGCTTTCTGGCCTCAAAGAGGTCGGCCACCCGGGGCAGACCACCGGTGATGTCACGGGTCTTGGAGGACTCCTGCGGAATACGTGCCACCACGTCGCCCACTTCCACCGCGGCACCATCCTCCAGGTTCACGATGGAATTGGCCGGCAGCACATACTGCGCGGGGATATCCGTGCCCGCCAGGCACAGATCCCGGCCGTCGGGCCCCACCAGCTTCACGGTAGGCCTCAGGTCCTTGCCGGCAGAGCCCCGGGACTTGGGATCAATGATCACCGTGGAGGTCAGACCGGTCACCTCGTCCACCTGCTTGTTGACCGTCACACCCTCCGTGAACTCATGCAAGCGGATGGTACCGGCCACCTCGGTGATGATCGGGTGGGTATGGGGGTCCCAGGTGGCCACTTCCTGACCTGCCTCGACCGCTTCGCCATCCCCTACCAGAATCACGGCACCATAGGGCAGCTTGTAGCGCTCGCGCTCACGACCGGCCTCATCGATCACGCCGATCTCACCGGAACGGGACACTGCGACCAGGTTCTGGTTCTTGTTTTCCACCGTCTTGATGTTGTGCAGACGGATGGAGCCCTTGGACTTCACGGCAATGTTGCTGGCCGCAGCGGTCCGGCTGGCGGCACCCCCGATGTGGAAGGTACGCATGGTCAACTGGGTGCCCGGCTCACCGATGGACTGGGCCGCAATGACCCCCACCGCCTCGCCGATGTTCACCTGATGACCGCGGGCCAGATCACGTCCGTAGCACTTGGCACAAATCCCGTGACGGGTCTCGCAGGTGATGGCGGAACGCACCACCACCTCGTCCACGCCGGCCGCCTCCATGGCATCCACCCGGGCCTCGTCCAGTAGCGTACCCCGGGGCATGATCACCGAGCCGTCCAGGGCCAGCACGTCCAGGGCCGTAACGCGCCCCAGCACCCGCTCGCGCAGCGGCTCGACCACATCACCCCCTTCGATGATGGGCTTCATGACGATACCCTCTTCGGTACCGCAGTCCTCCTCCGTGACCACCAGGTCCTGAGAGACGTCCACCAGGCGGCGGGTCAGATAACCGGAGTTGGCGGTCTTGAGTGCGGTGTCCGCCAGACCCTTACGTGCACCGTGGGTGGAGATGAAGTACTGCAGCACGTTCAGCCCCTCACGGAAATTCGCCGTGATGGGTGTCTCGATGATGGAACCGTCCGGCTTGGCCATCAGGCCGCGCATCCCCGCCAGCTGACGGATCTGGGCGGCGGAACCACGTGCGCCGGAATCGGCCATCATGAAGATGGAGTTGAACGAGGGCTGACGCTGGGTGTTGCCCTCGGCATCCACCACCTCGTCGCTGCCCAGTTTTTCCATCATGGCCTTGGAAACCTGATCGTTGGTGTGCGACCAGATATCCACCACCTTGTTGTAGCGCTCACCCTTGGTCACCAGACCCGAGGAATACTGCTCCTCGATGTCCTTCACCTGGGCCTCCGCCGCGGCCAGGATCCCCACCTTCTCGTCGGGGATGACCATGTCGTTGATACCGAACGATACGCCGCCCCGGGTGGAGTACTTGAAGCCGGTGTACATCAGCTGGTCAGCGAAGATCACCGTTTCCTTCAGCCCCACACGACGGTAGCAGGCGTTGATCAGGCCCGAGATGGCTTTCTTGGACAGGTCACGGTTCACCAGTTCGAAGGGCATGCCCGGGGGCAGGATCAGCGATAGCAAGGACCGACCCACGGTGGTGTCATAGCGGGTGAAGGATTCCTCATGTTCACCGGCCTCGTTGACCGTCACCTCGCGGATACGCACCTGCACCCTGGCGTGAATGTCCACGCAGCCGTTCTCATAGGCGCGATGCACCTCGTCCACGTCGGAGAAGCGCATGCCCTCGCCCTTGGCGTTGATGCGCTCGCGGGACATGTAATACAGGCCCAGCACGATGTCCTGGGACGGCACGATGATGGGCTCGCCATTGGCCGGGGACAGGATGTTGTTGGTGGACATCATCAGGGCGCGGGCTTCCAGCTGCGCCTCCAGCGACAGGGGCACGTGCACGGCCATCTGGTCGCCATCGAAGTCGGCGTTGAAGGCGGCACACACCAGCGGGTGCAGCTGGATGGCCTTGCCCTCGATGAGCACCGGCTCAAACGCCTGGATGCCCAGACGGTGCAGCGTGGGCGCCCGGTTGAGCATGACCGGGTGTTCGCGGATCACCTCATCCAGGATATCCCAGACCTCCGGACCTTCCCGCTCCACCAGCTTCTTGGCCGCCTTGATGGTGGTGGCCAGACCGCGACGGTGCAGCTTGCCGAAGATGAAGGGCTTGAACAGCTCCAGGGCCATCTTCTTGGGCAGACCGCACTGGTGCAGGCGCAGGGTGGGACCCACCACGATGACCGAACGGCCCGAGTAGTCCACGCGCTTGCCCAGCAGGTTCTGCCGGAAACGGCCCTGCTTGCCCTTGATCATGTCGGCCAGGGACTTCAGCGGGCGCTTGTTGGTGCCGGTGATGGCACGACCGCGACGACCGTTGTCCAGCAGCGCGTCCACGGACTCCTGCAGCATGCGCTTTTCGTTGCGCACGATGATGTCCGGGGCGTTCAGTTCCAGCAGCCGCTTGAGGCGGTTGTTGCGGTTGATCACCCGGCGGTACAGATCGTTCAGGTCGGAAGTGGCGAAGCGGCCACCATCCAGGGGCACCAGGGGGCGCAGATCCGGCGGCAGCACCGGCAGCACTTCCAGGATCATCCACTCCGGCTTGTTGCCCGACTCCAGGAACGACTCGATCAGCTTCAGGCGCTTGGCCAGACGCTTGATCTTGGTGTCGGAGTTGGTCTCGCGCACTTCCGTGCGCATGCGGGTGGCCTCGGCCTGCAGGTCGATGGAACGCAGCAGCTCGAACACGGCCTCGGCGCCCATGCGGGCGTCGAACTCATCCCCATGCTCCTCGATGGCCTCCAGGTACTGCTCATCGCTGAGCAGCTGATTGCGCTCCAGGGTGGTCATCCCCGGATCCACCACCACAAAGGCCTCGAAGTACAGCACCCGCTCGATATCGCGCAGGGTCATGTCCATGAGCAGACCGATGCGGGAGGGCAGGCTCTTGAGGAACCAGATATGCGCCACCGGGCTGGCCAGCTCGATGTGGCCCATGCGCTCGCGGCGCACTTTGGTCTGGGTCACTTCCACGCCGCACTTCTCGCACACCACGCCGCGGTGCTTGAGGCGCTTGTACTTGCCGCACAGGCACTCGTAGTCCTTGATGGGACCAAAGATCTTGGCGCAGAACAGGCCATCCCGCTCCGGCTTGAAAGTGCGGTAATTGATGGTCTCCGGCTTCTTCACCTCGCCGAACGACCAGGACCGGATCATCTCCGGCGATGCCAGCGCGATCCGGATGGCGTCGAACTCCTCCACCTGGCCCTGCTGCTTGAAGAGATTGAGAAGATCTTTCATATCAGTCCTGCTCCAGTTCGATATTGATGGCCAGCGAACGGATCTCCTTCATGAGCACATTGAAGGACTCAGGGATGTTCGCCTCCATCCGGTGATCGCCATCGACAATGTTCTTGTACATCTTGTTGCGTCCCTGAACATCGTCGGACTTCACAGTGAGCATTTCCTGCAGGGTGTAAGCGGCGCCATAGGCCTGCAGCGCCCAGACTTCCATCTCACCGAAACGCTGACCACCAAACTGCGCCTTGCCACCCAGCGGCTGCTGGGTCACCAGGCTGTAGGGGCCTGTGGAACGGGCATGCATCTTGTCATCCACCAGGTGGTTGAGCTTGAGGATGTGCATGTAACCCACGGTCACCGGGCGATCAAAAGACTCGCCCGTGCGCCCGTCAAACAGCGTGGCCTGACCCGACTCGGGCAGATCCGCCAGCTTGAGCATGGCCTTGATCTCATGCTCATGGGCACCATCGAACACCGGCGTTGCCATGGGCACACCATTCTTCAGGTTGCCCGCCAGCTCCAGGATCTCTTCATCGCTCAGCTGGGACAGGTCTTCCTTGCGGTTGTCCGGATCATGGTTGTACATCTGATCCAGGAACTGGCGCAGCTCGTCCACCTTCGCCTTGGCCTCCACCATTTGGCCGATCTTCTTGCCCAGACCCTTGGCAGCCCAGCCCAGGTGGGTTTCCAGCACCTGACCCACGTTCATGCGAGACGGCACACCCAGGGGGTTGAGGACGATATCCATAGGGGTGCCGTCCTCGGTGAAGGGCATGTCCTCGGTGGGCACGATCATGGAGACCACACCCTTGTTACCGTGACGACCCGCCATCTTGTCACCCGGCTGCATGCGACGCTTCACGGCCACATATACCTTGACCATCTTGAGCACGCCCGGTGCCAGATCATCACCGGCGGTGAGCTTGTCCTTCTGCTCCTTGAAGCGCTTTTCGAAGGCATCATGCTGGGCCTTGAGGGCATCGGCCATCAGCTCCAGCTGCTCGTTCACCTCTTCGCTGCGCATGCGGATCTCGAACCACTTCTCCCGGGGCAACTCCCCCAGGTAGGAACGGGTCACCTTGACGCCATCCTTCAGACCACCGGGACCACCCGCGGCCAGCTTGCCGCTGAGCAGTTTCTCCACGCGATCGTAGATGTCGTCCTCGTAGATGCGCAGCTGGTCCTTCAGGTCCTTGCGCACCGACTCCAGGGCGGCCTCTTCGATCTGCAGGGCCCGCTTGTCCTTCTCCACACCGTCACGGGTGAAGACGCGCACATCGATGACCGTGCCATCGATACCGGACGCAACGCGCAGACTGGTGTCCTTCACGTCCGAAGCCTTTTCACCGAAGATGGCTCTCAGCAGCTTTTCCTCGGGGGTGAGCTGGGTTTCACCCTTGGGCGTGACCTTGCCCACCAGGATATCGCCCGGATTCACCTCAGCGCCCACGTACACGATGCCGGACTCATCCAGCTTGGACAGCAGGCTCTCCGACACGTTGGGAATATCGGCACTGATCTCTTCCGGACCCAGCTTGGTATCCCGGGCCACGCAGGTCAGCTCCTCGATATGGATGGAGGTAAAGCGATCCTCTTCCACCACCCGCTCGGAGATGAGGATGGAGTCCTCGAAGTTGTAGCCGTTCCAGGGCATGAAGGCCACCAGCATGTTCTGACCCAGGGCCAGTTCACCCAGATCCGTGGAGGACCCGTCGGCCAGCACGTCGCCGCGGGCGATGGTGTCGCCCACGCGCACCAGCGGACTCTGGTTGATGCAGGTGTTCTGGTTGGAACGGGTGTACTTGGTGAAGTTGTAGATATCCACACCCGGCTCGCCGGCCTCGGTCTCGTCATCGTTGACGCGCACCACCACGCGCGCGGCGTCCACGGAGTCCACCACACCGCCACGGCGGGCGACGATGGAGGAGCCGGAGTCGATGGCCACGGTGCGCTCGATGCCGGTACCCACCACCGGGGTCTCGGCACGCAGGCAGGGCACGGCCTGGCGCTGCATGTTGGAACCCATGAGGGCGCGGTTGGCGTCATCGTGTTCCAGGAACGGGATCAGCGCTGCCGCCACCGAGACGATCTGCTTGGGCGAGATGTCCACGCACTGGATCTTGTCCGGCGTCGACATGGTGAACTCGTTCTGGTAACGACAGGACACCAGTTCGTCCACCAGACGGCCTTCCTCATCCAGGGCCACGTTGGCCTGGGCGATCACATAGTTGCCTTCCTCGATGGCCGACAGGAACAGGATCTCCTCGGTCACCTTGCCGTCCACCACGCGTCGGTACGGGGTCTCCAGGAACCCGAAGCGATTGGTGCGGGCGTACACGGCCAGGGAGTTGATCAGACCGATGTTCGGACCTTCCGGCGTCTCGATGGGGCAGACCCGACCATAGTGGGTCGGGTGCACGTCGCGCACCTCGAAGCCGGCACGCTCACGGGTGAGGCCACCCGGTCCCAGGGCCGAGATACGACGCTTGTGAGTCACCTCGGAGAGCGGGTTGTTCTGATCCATGAACTGGGACAGCTGGCTGGAACCGAAGAACTCCTTCACCGCCGCCGCCACGGGCTTGGCGTTGATGAGTTCCTGGGGCATCAGGCCCTCGCTCTCCGCCACGCTCAGGCGCTCCTTCACGGCCCGCTCCACGCGCACCAGGCCAACGCGGAAGACGTTCTCCGCCATCTCGCCCACACTGCGCACACGACGATTACCCAGGTGATCGATATCATCCACATGACCGTTGCCGTTGCGGATGTCGATGAGCACCTTGAGCACATCCAGGATATCCTCGTTGTTCAGCACGCCCGGCCCGGTCTCTTCCTCCCGGCCCACTCGGCGGTTGAACTTCATGCGGCCCACGGGCGACAGATCGTAACGATCCTCGCTGAAGAACAGATTGTTGAACAGGGTCTCGGCCGCTTCCTTGGTGGGCGGCTCGCCAGGGCGCATCATGCGATAGATTTCCACCTGCGCTTCCAGCTGGGAGCGGGTGGTATCGATGTTCAGGGTGCTGGAGATGTACGGGCCATGATCCAGCTCGTTGGTGTAGAGCGTGCGGAAGCTCTTCATGCCGGAGCGGCGCACCTTCTCCAGCAGATCGGCGGTGAGTTCCTCGTTGGCATTGGCGATCACCTCGCCACTGTCCTCGTCCACCACAGCATGAGCCAGAATCTTGCCAATCAGGGAATCGGCCGGCACCTGCAGGGAGTTGAGGCCGGCCTCCTCCATCTTGCGCACATGGCGAGCCGTGATGCGACGACCCGACTCCACCAGCAAATCATCGCCCAGATGGATATCGAATGCGGCGGTTTCACCGCGCAGACGCGCGGGCACCAGCTCCATCTCGAAGCCGTCGGTGAGCACGCGGTATTCGGTGGTCTCGAAGAAGGTGGAAAGAATCTCCTCCGTCTCCAGACCCAGCGCACGCAACAGCACCGTAGCCGGCAGCTTGCGGCGGCGGTCGATGCGCACGTAAATGGAATCCTTGGGGTCAAACTCGAAGTCCAGCCAGGACCCGCGATACGGGATCACCCGGGCATTGAACAGGAGCTTGCCGGAACTGTGGGTCTTGCCCTTGTCATGGTCAAAGAACACACCGGGGGAACGGTGCAACTGAGACACGATCACGCGCTCGGTACCGTTCACCACGAAGGTGCCGTTCTCGGTCATGAGCGGCAGTTCACCCATGTAGACTTCCTGCTCCTTGATGTCCTTGACGACACGGGAGCCCGCCGGGGCATCCTTGTCGTAAATCACCAGGCGCAGCAGCACACGCAGGGGCGCGGCATAATTCATGCCCCGCAGCTGACATTCCTTGACGTCGAACACGGGGTCGCCCAACCGGTAGCTGACATACTCCAGCTCCACGGAGCCGGAATAGCTCACAATCGGAAAGACCGACTTGAAAGCGGCGTGCAGACCCACCTCCTCGCGCCCGGCCTCGGGGTCGCGCATCTGGAGGAACTGCCGATAGGAATCAATCTGCGTGGCCAACAGATAGGGGACCTCAAGGATCTGGGGCCGTTTGCCGAAGTCCTTGCGGATTCGCTTTTTCTCGGTGTAGCTATAAGCCATTGTGATTCCTCACACTAGAATCGACAGAATCGACACGCCACTCACACGAACCGGTGAGCTGGGACAAGCAGAAAGAGGCCGGCGGTGCATCACCGCCAGCCCCTGTACTGACAGGACCTGGTCTTTCAACAAAGGACCAGACCAACGCCTTATTTCAGTTCGACAGTGGCGCCGGCTTCTTCCAGTTCCTTCTTCATCTTCTCGGCGTCGTCCTTGTTGGCACCTTCCTTGATGGTGGCCGGAGCGGATTCCACCATGTCCTTGGCTTCCTTCAGGCCCAGGCCGGTGAGGCCGCGCACGACCTTGATCACGCCAACCTTGTTGGAGCCGAAGCTGGACATCACCACGTCGAACTCATCCTTGACTTCTTCAGCGGCTTCGCCAGCGGCAGCGGCGGCCGGAGCAGCAGCGACGGCGGCTGCGGCGGAAACGCCGAACTTCTCTTCCATCGCGGAGATCAGGTCAACGATCTCCAGGACAGTCATGTTGCCAATGCTTTCCAGGATGTCTTCTTTCGAAACTGCCATGATTTAACTCCTAAGAGGGTGCAATACCCGATTCAGTTCAATATTGGGTCAGGCGGCGGCCTGCTTCTGGTCCCGGATGGCGGCCACGGTACGAACCAGCTTGCCAGGCACTTCATTGACAGTGCGAGCAAACTTGTCGAGCGGGGCTTTCATCGTCGCCATGAGCATGCTGATGGCCTGATCGCGGGTCGGCATGCTGGCCAGGCGTTCAAGTTCCGCCGGTCCCAGCAATTGCCCGCTCACGGACACCATCTTGCACTCAAGCTTCTTGTGGTCCTTGGAGAAGTCCTTGACCAGACGAGCGGCTGCACCAGGATCTTCCTGGGAGAAAGCGATGATGAGCGGACCCACCATACCTTCCTGCATGCACTCGAAATCGGTCCCCTGAACCGCACGGCGGGCCAGGGAGTTCTTCACCACCCGCAGGTAGACACCGGTGTCCCGCGCCTTCTGGCGCAGTTCGGTCATCTCCGCAACGGACAGTCCACGGTATTCGGCAGCCACAGCCGAATGTGCTTGAGCGGCCACCGCGGCGACCTCAGAGACAATCGCTTTCTTGTCTTCGAGATTCAGTGCCACGGATTACCTACCTCCTGTCTGACGACGGGGGCTTCACTACGCCTCCGACGCTGTGTGATAAAGCCGAGGAAAAATTCCCCGACCCCTTTCACGGCGTACCCTCAGCAGGAAGAACCTGAATCGGGAGACACCGTCTGCGCAGGCGAGACCGTTGTCCCATTAAGTGCCAGGCCTCCCCGGCACACCTGCGGTCTTGGACGGATGCCGGCAACCGCCGGCAGTCCTACCCAAACCTACTTGATCTTGTTGCTCCCTTCTCCCTGAGGGGAGAAGGGCCGGGGATGAGGGCGACGGGCACCTTCCCATCTCCACCCTCACCCCAACCCCTGTCCCGCTGGCGGGGGAGGGGCTTCATTCATCAGATGGACAGGCTTCCCTGGTCCACGGGAACACCCGGGCCCATGGTGGTGGAGACCGTCACCTTCTTCATGTACACACCCTTGGCAGCAGACGGCTTGGCCTTTTGCAGATCGCTCAACAGCGCATTGAGGTTTTCCTCCAGCGCCTGAGGCTCAAAGCCCACCTTGCCAATGGTGCAATGAATGATACCGGCCTTGTCCGTGCGGTAACGCACCTGACCTGCCTTGGCATTCTTCACCGCCGTGGCCACATCGGTGCTCACGGTGCCGACCTTGGGGTTCGGCATCAGACCGCGCGGGCCCAGGATCTGACCCAACTGACCCACCACGCGCATGGCGTCGGGGCTGGCGATGGCCACATCGAAATCCAGATTGCCGGCCTTCACCTGCTCGGCCAGGTCGTCCATGCCGACGATATCGGCACCGGCTTCCCGGGCGGCATCAGCGTTGGCGCCCTGGGTGAACACGGCCACGCGCACGGACTTGCCGGTGCCGTTGGGCAGCACGGTGGAACCACGCACCACCTGGTCGGACTTACGGGGGTCAACGCCCAGGTTCACGCTCACATCCACAGACTCTGCGAACTTGGCGGAAGCCGTGTCCTTGAGGATCTGCAGGGCGTCATTCAGGGGATAGAACTTGCCGGGCTCCACTTTCTCGCGGATGGCCCGCATGCGCTTGCTCAGTTTAGCCATCTTAGAGGCCCTCCACGTCAAGGCCCATGGCACGGGCACTTCCAGCGATGGTGCGAACAGCGGCATCCATATCGGCGGCGGTCAGGTCAGGCCACTTGGTCTTGGCGATCTCTTCCACCTGCTCGCGCGTGACCTTGCCCACCTTGGCGGTGTTGGGGGTCGCGGAGCCGCTCTTGATACCGGCAGCCTTCTTCAGCAACACGGCCGCGGGCGGCGTCTTGGTGATGAAGGTGAAGCTGCGGTCGGAATACACGGTGATGACCACGGGAATCGGCAGACCCGGTTCCACGTCCTGCGTCTGGGCGTTGAACGCCTTGCAGAACTCCATGATATTCACGCCGCGCTGACCCAGCGCCGGGCCCACCGGAGGACTGGGATTGGCCTTGCCGGCCGCCACCTGAAGCTTGATGTAAGCTTCAATCTTCTTAGCCATGGTATGAACTCCTGAGTATGGGTATTAGCGCCTTTCGGCTCCCCTGGGGAAAAGCGGCAAATCCCGGGTCACGCCCGGGATTTGCCGCCATTCAAGGATTTGATCGCCGGCACGCCTGCCAGCATCCCGATCATTGCCTGATCAGGTCTTCTCCACCTGATGGAACTCAAGCTCCACCGGCGTGGAGCGACCGAAGATCTGCACAGCCACCAGCAGACGACTCTTGTCGTAGTTGACCTCTTCCACCACGCCATTGAAGTCGTTGAACGGACCATCGGTCACACGCACCACCTCGCCGGCCTCGAACAACACCTTCGGGCGCGGCTTGTCGACCCCCTCCTGCATGCGCTGGAGAATGGTTTCGGCCTCTTTTTCGGTGATGGGGGAAGGCTTGTCCTGACTGGCACCGATGAAACCAAGGACCTTGGGCACACTCTTGACCAAGTGCCAGCTGTCCTCGTCCATCTCCATCTGCACCAGCACATAGCCGGGAAAGAACTTGCGCTCGCTCTTGCGCTTTTGCCCATCGCGCATCTCCACCACTTCTTCAGTGGGCACGAGGATCTCGCCGAACTTGTCTTCCATGCCCATCCGGTTGACCCGCTCCCGCAGGGAGCGCTTCACCTGGTTCTCAAAACCGGAGTACGCATGTACGACATACCAACGCAGGGCCATCTTGACTTCCTAATCGCTCAACGGATGAATTCACGGATCGACCAGCCGAGAAGCATGTCGATCAGCCACAGGAAGATCGCAACCAGGATGGTGATCGCAATAACAACCAGGGCGGTCTGGAGGGTCTCGGTCCGCGAGGGCCAGACCATCTTGCGCACTTCCGTGCGGGCATCCGTCAGGAAGGCGGCCAGAGTACGACCCTTGGCCGTCGTAAAAATGATACCCACCGAAACGGCGGCGAAGGCCAGCAGGCCCAACACGCGCAGCAGGGTGGACTGATCCGCAAACCAGTAAAAGCCGGTGACGCCCGCCACCAGCAGCCCGACGGCCGCCAGCAGTTTGACGGTGTCGAAGCCGGCACCTTCTACTTCTTCCGCTTTACCTGCCATGGGATAAAGTGACCCGATTGCAACCTGAAGGGTTGCTAGAAATGGCAGGCCAGGAGGGACTTGAACCCCCAACCTGCGGTTTTGGAGACCGCTGCTCTGCCAATTGAGCTACTGGCCTGTAACAAACAGGTACGAGAGGGAGGATACAGGGACTGAGGGGCAAACGCCAGAGGCGCAGCCCCTCAATTCTTCAAATCACCCGCAGGTACCACCTACAGCACGACATGAGTCGTGAACTACTTACTCGATGATCTTGGCAACCACGCCGGCGCCGACGGTACGGCCACCTTCGCGAATTGCAAAACGCAGACCGTCTTCCATAGCGATCGGCGCAATCAGCGACACCGTCATCTTGACGTTGTCACCCGGCATCACCATCTCGACACCTTCAGGCAGATCACAGGAACCGGTCACGTCAGTGGTCCGGAAATAGAACTGCGGACGATAGCCATTGAAGAACGGGGTGTGACGACCACCCTCATCCTTGGACAGCACGTACACCTCAGCTTCAAACTTGGTGTGCGGCGTAATCGAACCGGGCTTGCACAGCACCTGACCACGCTCGACCTCGTCACGCTTGGTACCACGCAGCAGAACACCCACGTTGTCACCCGCCTGACCCTGATCCAGCAGCTTGCGGAACATCTCAACGCCGGTCACGGTGGTCTTCTTGGTGTCGTGGATACCCACGATCGCCACTTCGTCGCCCACCTTGCAGATGCCGCGCTCGATACGGCCCGTCACCACGGTGCCACGACCGGAAATGGAGAACACGTCTTCCACAGGCATCAGGAACGCACCATCCACGGCACGCTCAGGCTCAGGAATGTAGGTGTCCAGGGCCTCGATCAGCTTGTCGATGGCCGGCACGCCAATCTCGGAAGTATCACCTTCCAGCGCCTTCAGCGCGGAACCGGTGATGATCGGGGTGTCGTCACCAGGGAACTCGTAGCTGGACAGCAGATCGCGGACTTCCATCTCCACCAGTTCCAGCAGCTCCGGATCGTCAACCATGTCGGCCTTGTTCATGAACACCACAATGCACGGCACGCCCACCTGGCGGGCCAGCAGGATGTGCTCACGGGTCTGGGGCATCGGGCCATCAGCCGCAGACACCACCAGGATGGCGCCATCCATCTGCGCCGCACCCGTGATCATGTTCTTCACATAGTCCGCGTGACCGGGGCAGTCCACGTGGGCGTAGTGACGCACGTCGGACTCGTATTCCACGTGCGCCGTCGCAATGGTGATACCACGGGCCCGCTCTTCCGGGGCATTATCAATCTGGTCGTAAGCACGGGACTCACCACCAAACTTCTTGGCCTGGCACACCGTCAGTGCTGCCGTCAGCGTGGTCTTGCCATGGTCAACGTGACCAATCGTCCCCACATTCACGTGCGGCTTTTTACGCTCGAACTTTTCCTTCGACATGGTCTAGCACCCCGGCTGATGTTCTACTTAACAGGGCCTTGAGAGCCCAGCACTGTACTGAAAGATGGAGCCCATGACCGGACTTGAACCGGTGACCTCTTCCTTACCAAGGAAGTGCTCTACCGCCTGAGCTACATGGGCAAAAACACAAAGGCGCGCCAAGCGCTGCCGAAACTTCTACTCGAACTGGAGCGGGTGATGGGAATCGAACCCACATCATCAGCTTGGAAGGCTGAGGTTCTACCGTTGAACTACACCCGCAAAAACCGCCGCCCCGGATGCGCTACCCTGAGCCATCCGAACCTGGCCGCTCAGCCCCCGGCCAACCAGCCGATGCGATGGGGCCCGGGAAGCCAACCCTGCAAGCATAACGCTCAAAACCCAAAACCGCTACATTGCAACGCCGCCGAGGAAAACCCTTGCTGTGGGCCGTGATCGACGCCGTACTGAATCTGGTGGAGGGGGAAGGATTCGAACCTTCGAAGGCTGAGCCAGCAGATTTACAGTCTGCCCCCTTTGACCGCTCGGGAACCCCTCCAGATGCGAAGGCCGGTATTATTCTTATCCAGCCCCCGCCTGTCAACCACCTTTTGCGCTTAATGATCATGACACGGGCTTTTGCTACGATCCCGGGCTGACAACCATCCACCATCTCGGAACGAACCAGAGGATTTCACACCAATGAAGGTCACCATCTACGGATCCGGCTACGTGGGCCTGGTTACGGGCGCCTGCCTGGCGGAAGTGGGCAACCAGGTCCTGTGCGTGGACATCGATCAGGACAAGATCGCCCGCCTCAACCGGGGCGAGATCCCCATCTACGAGCCGGGCCTGGAGGACATGGTGGCCGATAACGTGCAGTCAGGCCGCCTGGCATTCACCACCGACGCCGCCGAGGGCGTACGTCACGGCCTGTTCCAGTTCATCGCCGTGGGCACCCCCCCGGACGAGGACGGCTCCGCGGACCTGAGTCATGTGCTGGCGGTGGCCCGCACCGTGGCCGAGCATATGGATGAATACCGCACCGTGGTGACCAAATCCACCGTCCCCGTCGGCACCTCCGACAAGGTGCACGAGGCCATGGCCACCACCCTGCAGGGTCGCAACGCGCAGATCGACTTCGACGTGGTTTCCAATCCGGAATTCCTCAAGGAAGGCGCCGCGGTGGATGACTTCATGAAGCCCGACCGCATCATCGTCGGCACCGACAACCCACGCACCGGCGAGTTGATGCGTGCGCTCTACGGCCCCTTCAACCGCAATCATGACCGGGTCATGGTCATGGACATCCGCTCCGCAGAGCTGACCAAGTACGCCGCCAACGCCATGCTGGCCACCAAGATCAGCTTCATGAACGAGCTGGCCAACCTGGCCGAGGCCCTGGACGCCGACATCGAGCACGTGCGCCAGGGGATCGGCTCCGACCCACGCATTGGCTACCACTTCATCTACCCCGGCTGCGGCTATGGCGGCTCGTGCTTCCCCAAGGACGTGAAGGCCCTGGAGCGCACTGCCCGCCAGGTGGGTTTCAAGGCCCAACTGCTCACCGCCGTGGAGGACGTGAACGAACGCCAGAAAGAGCGCCTGTTCCAGAAGATCCACACCCACTTCAACGGCGACCTCAAGGGTCGCACCATCGCCCTGTGGGGCCTGGCCTTCAAGCCCAACACCGACGACATGCGCGAGGCCTCCAGCCGCATGCTCATGGAGGCCCTGTGGGCCGCCGGCGCCCGGGTGCGCGCCCACGACCCGGTGGCCATGGAAGAATGCACCCGCATCTATGGCCAGCGCGATGACCTGGTGCTGTGCGATCACCACGAGCAAACCCTGGAAGGCGCCGACGCCCTGGCCATCGTCACCGAATGGAATGTCTTCCGCAGCCCGGATTTCGAGTTGATCCGCAAGCAGCTCAAGGAACCGGCCATCTTCGACGGCCGCAACCTGTACGAGCCCAAGCACATGGAAGACATGGGGTTTGCTTACTATGCCATCGGGCGCGGGAGAAAGGGCTGAACCACATGGAAAAAAAAGGCATCCTCGTCACCGGCGGCGCCGGCTACATCGGCGCCCACGTGGCCCTCATGCTTGCCGAGGCCGGTGAGCGCGTCGTTGTCCTGGACAACCTCTCCACCGGCTTTGCCGAGTCCGTCATCCAGTCCGACCTCATCATCGGCGACATGGCCGACACCCCCCTGGTGTCCAGCCTGCTGCGCGAACACGACATCGACACGGTGATGCACTTTGCCGCCCACACCATCGTGCCGGAATCCGTGGCCGACCCACTCAAGTACTACCGCAACAACACCTGCGGCACCCGCAACCTTCTGCAATGCTGCCAGGAGGCCGGCATCAAGCACTTCGTCTTCTCCTCCACCGCCGCCGTCTACGGCATCCCCACCGACGGCGTCGCCCGGGAAGACACCCCCAACGCCCCCATCAACCCCTACGGCACCTCGAAACTCATGAGCGAATGGATGCTCAGGGACCTGTCCACCGCCAGCCCGATGCGTCATGTAGCGCTGCGCTACTTCAACGTGGCCGGCTCCGACCCGGAAGGGCGCATCGGCCAGTCCACGGAAAAGGCCACCCTGCTCATCAAGGTGGCCTGCGAGGCGGCGGTGGGCAAGCGTTCTCATATCTCCGTGTTCGGCACCGACTATCCCACCCCCGATGGCACCGGCGTGCGCGACTACATCCACGTGACGGATCTGGCCGCCGCCCATCTCAAGGCCCTGGATTACCTGCGCGGCGGCGGCGCCTCCGACACCTTCAACGTGGGCTACGGCCACGGCCTGAGCGTGCGCCAGGCGCTGGATACGGTGCAACGGCTCAACGGCAAGCCCCTGGACATCCGCGAAGAGCCCCGCCGCGCCGGCGACCCCCCAAGCCTGGTGGCCGCCGCCGAGCGCATCCGCGCGGTACTGGGCTGGGAACCCAAACACGACGACCTGGAATTCATCGTGCGCACCTCACTGGAATGGGAGCGCAAACTGGCCGACCGATAATCCCATGCCCTGGTGACTGACCTGAGTCAGCTTTTCCCCATTCCCCGCTTGCGAGAGCGGGCCTGCCTCACGAAAAGCCCCTACCATAGCCACGACACCAACAACCAATAACGGGGATAACCACACCATGGATACACTTCTCAACATCCTGGGCACCCTCATCGGGCTGGCCGGCCTCATCGTCTGCGCCGCCGTGGGCGGCACCTGGTTCATGGGCGAATACTATTTGATGGGTCTGGAACTCCTGGTGGTCCTCACCGGCGGCGTTGCCCTCATGGTGGCGGCCGTGCTGTTCAAGGTGCAGGTGCTGGTGATGCGCTCGTTCTGAGCCGTTCGCGGGCGGGCGCATGCCACAAGCCGGCAATGTGGTCGCGCTCCGCCGCCCTCGCTGGCAGGCCAGCTCCCACAGGGGCGCCCCTCGTCATGGCAACTCCTGTGGGAGCTGGCCTGCCAGCGAACGGGCACGTTAAAGCCCCGCCTCCCGCAACAACTCCCGCACATAATTCCCCGGGATGGCATAACTGATCCCACTGGGCCGATCCAGCGCCCGCTCACGCCCCTCCTTCACGAACACCATATTCAGCACCCCGATCACCTCACCCGTCTGCGGCCGATACAGAGGACTGCCGCTGTTCCCGGGGTAGGCCGTGGCATCCAGCTGAAACACGGTGTAAGGATCCCGCAACCGCCGAATCATCGCCGGATCCAGGTTCTGGGTGGAACGCACGGGCATGGCAATGGGCGTGATGGCCGAAACAATCCCCGTGTGGGTCGCCGGCACCAGCCCCAGCACCGCACCAATGGGAAAACCGGTCAAGGCCACGGTCTCACCCTCTCGCAACCGGTCGGAATCCCCCACTCGCAGCGCCGGCAACCCGCGCCCCTCAAAGCGCAGCAAGGTCAGATCCCGCAGGGGATCGGAGGCCACCCGCCGCGCCTGGCGCATCTCTCCCGAATCCCCCCGCCCGGGAATGAAGATGGCCAGATGCTCCCGATTTTCAGAATCCAGCATGTGCGGAATCACATGATCATTGGTGATCACATGCCGCCCATCCCCCACCACGAACCCGGTACCCAGCAACTGCGCCCGGGGCGAGCGCGTGGGCTGAAACGTCCCCACCCCCACCACCGACGGCTTGATCTTCTCGATGGTATCCGCCAGCTCTGAAGCCCCCACCGACGCCAGCGGCACCCACCACAGCGTCCAGAACAACACACCCAGCACACCCATCCGACTCAACGCACGCATCCCAAACCTCCCACGCCCTGACGGGCAAATGTCCGTCTGCTTAACGAAACGACCTGAAGCCTCTCCACACGCTGAGCTCCGAGTCTTCAAGCATGTTTACGGGGCCGCCCACCAAGCTTTCCGTTTTCCCTTGAAGTGCTGGCTTTGCGATCCGTGCGGGCCTTTCCCCCCTGCGCCCCTAACTGCTGAGCCATCCACCGACGGGATCCGAATACGCCTTGCAGGATGGAAGGCACATAGACATCCGCGTCCAATCGGGGCCAATGCAGCCCCAAACCGGACGGAGTAATCTCTATCTCACTCAACGCCTCCGCCGTCGCGCCGGACAATCCCTCGGCCAAATGCGGGGGGAAAGTGATTTCGACGCCAGTTTGCAGTGAAACAATGACTCGATCGCGCTGTTCGTCGTAGCGGGCCATCACGGCATGACCGGTCTGCCGAAGCGCGGTCATCCTGCCGTTGGCCTGCTCGATGTCCTGGTCAGTCATCACCATGAATTTGCCTCCACTGGCCACACAGGGCCTCTTTGTGCTGATCCAGTACCTTGCTGATACGCCTGACCTCATGGCCGGGAAAACCATGATTTTCCCTCAGCTCTGTATAACCACCCGAGCACCCAAGCACGAACACGGCCTCTCCCTGAGAGCCGATGACGTGCACATGGGCAGGCCTGTGGTCCGCCGGATAAATCACAACTCGTAGACCATCAAAACGCAAGACGGTGGGCATACGCCAAGACTAGCATAAACCTAAGCGGATAGGATTTAAGCCACACGCTGACACACCCCCCGCCCATCGGTTATAAACACCCCATGGACAACACCTACCTCCTCCACCAGCTCCTGCAGGCCTCCGCCCACCGCACGCCCGACGCGCCGGCGGTCACCTACGGCAAACACACGCAGGACTACGCCACCGCCAACCAGGCGGCACAAAGCTTCGCCCATGGCCTTCAGGCCCTGGGGCTGGAACGGGGCGAACGGGTGGGCATCTTCCTGGAAAAGCGGCTGGAAACGGTGAGTGCCATCTTTGGCACCAGCGCCGCCGGCGGGGTATTCGTCCCCGTCAACCCGGTGCTCAAAGCCGACCAGGTGGCCTACATCCTGCGACACTGCAACGTGCGCGTACTGGTCACCTCCCCGGCCCGCTTCAATGCCCTGAAGGAAGCCCTGGAACACTGCCACGACCTGCGCCATATCATCCTTACCGACACCCCCGCGGACGAACACACCCTCCCCGGAGCCGCCGTTCATGGCTGGGCATCGCTGACCGACGCTCCCGCAGCCCCACCACCGCGCGTCATCGACACCGACATCGCCGCCATCCTCTACACCTCCGGCAGCACCGGCGGCCCCAAGGGCGTGGTGCTCTCCCATCGCAACATGGTCATGGGCGCCAAGAGCGTGGCCCAGTACCTGGAAAACCGCGCCGACGACAGCCTGCTGGCCGCCCTGCCCCTGTCCTTCGACGCCGGGTTCTCGCAACTGACCACCGCCTTCCACAGCGGCGCCCGCGTCGTGCTGCTCAACTATCTGCTGCCCCGGGACGTGATCAAGACCCTCGCCCGGGAGAGGATCACCGGCCTCACCGCCGTGCCCCCCCTGTGGATCCAGCTCACCCAACTGGAATGGCCCGAAGGCATCGACGCGCACCTGCGCTACATCGCCAACACCGGGGGACGCATGCCCCGCGAAACCCTCAACCGCCTGCGCGAACACCTGCCGCGTACACGCCCTTATCTGATGTATGGCCTCACCGAAGCCTTCCGCGCCACCTACCTGCCCCCGGAAGAAGTGGACAACCGCCCCGATTCCATCGGCAAGGCCATCCCCAACGCCGAAGTCCTGGTGCTGCGCGAAGACGGCAGCCCCTGTGCCCCCCACGAACCCGGCGAACTGGTGCAGCGCGGCGCCCTGGTGGCCCAGGGCTACTGGAACGATCCCGACAAGACCGCCCACCACTTCAAGCCCCTGCCGGCCCTGGCCCCCGGCCGCCAGTCCGGCCTTGTCCTGCCCGAGATTGCCGTCTTCTCCGGCGACACGGTCAAATACGACGAAGAAGGGTATCTCTATTTCATCGGTCGGCGCGACGAGATGATCAAGACCTCCGGCTACCGGGTGAGCCCCACCGAGGTGGAAGAAATCCTCTATGCCACCCGCCAGGTGGGCGAGTGCGTGGCCTTCGGCGTCCCCGACGACACCCTGGGCCAGAGCATCGCCGTGGTGGTCACCGCCCCGGAAGGCAGCCCGGTGGACACCCAGGCCCTACTGAGTGAATGCAAAACCCGCATGCCCGCCTACATGGTCCCGGCCAGCATCCACATCCACGAGGGCCCCCTGCCACGAAACCCCAACGGCAAACTGGACCGCAAGACCCTGGCGGGGCAGTACATCGCTTGAAACACCTGTGGAAATTCATCGAAGCGCCACACCCAGCAGACCCACCCGACTCAGCGCACGCATCCCAAACCTCCCACGCCCTGACGGGCGCTTCATCCTCTACCAAAGGCCCACGCCATCATCATGAACCGTGACCCCAAAATCCCACAACCAGTCGATGATGTTCCGCCCGGTGCGCGGATCCACCCAGTCGAGCAATCTGATCCGTGAAACCTCGTGAGATGACTGGCACCCGACCCGATCGGCACTCCTCTCAAACAAGGCCACAGATCGATACTCCGGCGCCGGACGGGCGGGAAACAGCAGCCCATGCACACCAGGCAAGGCCTCGTGGAGCGCATGGGACCAGGCGCGGGGGTAATCCAGTTGATCGGTCACGAGCAACTTGCCGTCATGCCTCAATCGCTTCAAGGCCGGCCCGGCGAGATCCACAAGGCAGAGCGGCTTCCCCGTGGAAAAGGTCCAAAGGGAACGCTGCTTGAGGTCACTCAACCCAATTACCCCGCCACCCTCGTCGTGGAGCAAGGTTTCTACAATCGCAGCCTCGGGCGTCGTCCCTGCATACAGCACTCCGTACTGAGGACGCGCATCCTGAGAGGGATTCCAGCGGTGATCTCCCTCGGGATCACGCCCAAAATGAAAAGGGTCGTCAAAATCGGCGTCCTGCACGCGATAAAACAGGCTACCCGCTGGATAACAGGTCGGCACCGGAGCAGTCCAGTGACATTCCCAAGGGAAACGTAGCGGGGGACGAGGCATGGCGGGTCGCCGCACTCAGATCCCGGACTGCTCCAGATACAAACGCGCCGCCCGCTTCACCTCATCCATGCGATCACCGGTTCGAACCAGATCGATGGGCCGCCGACCGTCCAGGGCTGGCTTCGGCGCCAGAAAGAACACCAACTGCCCCACGGGACTCACCACATGGCGCAACTCCCCGAGCACTTCCCGAACGCCAGGATGGACGCGAGATCTGGTGATATCGAACTGGGCCAGGGGGAACCTGCGCTCCCCACCGATTCGCGCCCAGAGGATGGTACCCCGCTCAATGCGACCTTCCAGGGCCTGACGGGAAATACCTCCCAGCAACTCACACGCCTTCGGAAGGCCGCAACTGCCCCCGGCCTCACTCATCAACCGATCCAGTTGGTGCAGCGAGCGCGTGTGACTCAGCTGAAGGCTCTCCTGCAAGGTGGGCGAACGCTGGCGACCGACGAAGGACAACTCAGCCACCTTCGCAAACACCTCCGAGTCCGTCATGCCCGGCTTCTCCAGCGCGGCGAACACCTGGCGGGCGCGTTTCTCCGGCACCGCCGAAAGGTCATCCACCAGCCGGGTCAAAAGCGAGACAGCCGTACCCTGATAAGGCTCAGGGAGACTCTCCAGCAATTCGACCGCCCGCTGCACCTGATCCGGCATCATCTCGGTCCTGCTCATCGTTAGCTTACCTGAAGGTTGCATACGTGACGAGTATAGCACCGCACATCATGAGCAACCCACCAAACAATCCTGCACCACTGACATTCCCCCGCCCATCGGTTATAAACACCCCGTGGACAACACCTACCTACTCCACCAGCTCCTGCAGACCTCCGCCCACCGCACGCCCGACGCGCCGGCGGTCACTTACGGCAAACTCGATCGCAAGAGCCTGGCGGGGGAATACAGCCCATAGCCAGAGTGCATGGATAAAGCGCTTGCCCCGTCCAAGCCATACTGAGACCATTCGGGATCATGGACACGCCCAAATCATCCAAACCCACCCACACCCCCATGACCCAGTTCCCCGCCGCCAACGGCGAACTGCTCATCGGTGGCCAGCCCCTTAGCCGCATCGCTGCCCGCGTAGGCCGAACTCCCTTCTACGCCTACGACCGCGCCCTGCTGACCCGGCGCGTGGCACACCTGCGGGAACACCTGCCGCCGACCATCAAACTGCACTACGCCATGAAGGCCAACCCCATGCCCGCCCTGGTGGGCCACATGGCCGGCCTGGTGGATGGCATCGACGTGGCCTCCGCAGGCGAACTGAAAGTGGCCCTGGACGCCGGTGCCGACCCCGCCGAGATCAGCTTCGCCGGCCCCGGCAAACAGGACAACGAACTGCGCCAGGCCGTGGCCGCCGGCATCCTGGTGAATATTGAATCCTTCCGCGAAGTGGACATCCTGGCGAAGGCCGCTCAGGAACTGGGCCTGCCTGCCCGAGTGGCCGTGCGCGTGAATCCCGACTTCGAGCTCAAGAGTTCCGGCATGAAAATGGGCGGCGGCCCCAAACAATTCGGCGTGGATGCCGAACAGGTGCCGAAACTGCTGGCCCGCATCGGCGACGCCCAGCTGGCCTTCGAGGGCTTTCACCTCTTCGCTGGCTCCCAGAACCTCAAGGCAGACTCCATCATCGAGGCCCAGCGCCAGTGCTTCGACCTGGCCCTGCGACTGGCCGAAGACGCCCCCGGCCCCGTCAAGTTCCTCAACCTGGGAGGGGGATTTGGCATCCCCTACTTCCCCGGCGAACAGCCCCTGGACATCGCCCCCGTGGGCGACAACCTCAAGGCCATCGTCGAAGAGGCCGCCGTCAAACTGCCCCACACCGAGATCGTCATCGAACTGGGGCGCTATCTGGTGGGCGAAGCGGGCCTGTACGTCTGCCGCGTTCTGGACCGCAAGATCTCCCGCGGCCACCCCTTCCTGGTCACCGACGGCGGCCTGCACCAGCACCTGTCCGCCTCCGGCAACTTCGGCCAGATCATCCGCAAGAACTACCCGGTGGCCATCGGCACCCGCATGGAAGACACCCCCCGGGAGACCGCCTCCGTGGTCGGCCCCCTGTGCACCCCGCTGGACCTGCTGGCCGACCGCATGGAGCTTCCCCCCGCTCAGCCCGGCGACCTGGTGGTCATCTACCAGTCCGGCGCCTACGGCCTCACCGCCAGCCCGGAGAAATTCCTGGGGCACCCGGCGGCAGTGGAAGTGCTGGTGTGAGTGAGGAAAAGGCCCGGGAGGTTTTCCAAGGCACGCGGGCATTCATCCATGATGCACGGCACCTGCTGGAGCAACTGGATGCCCGCAACCGCTGATCCACCCGTTCATATGGCGGCCTCTCACTGGGCCATCGTCCAGGACATCCTCCAGAAACACGCCTCTGAATACCAGGTGCGCGCCTTCGGCTCCCGAGCGACCGGCAAGCCCAAACCCTACTCCGACCTGGACCTGGCCATCATGACCGATCGGCCACTCACCCTGAGCCAGCTTACCGAACTCACCGACGCCTTCGCCGACTCCGACCTCCCCTGGAAGGTGGACATCGTCGACTGGGCCAGTACCGACGAACGCTTTCGCGACATCATCCGGCGCCAAAGCGTGGTCATCCAGAGGCCCTGACTCACGCCGTCTCCACCTCAAACGCCACCACCTGA
>NZ_JAJNAO010000018.1:0-43064 GCF_022227625.1 Ectothiorhodospira variabilis
GACATTGCTCAGATCCTCCGCGCCTGATCCCCCGCATTCCCCGTGTACCGCCCGGGGGTGAGTTCCTTCAGGCTGGCCTTGGCTTCTTCCGGGATCTCCAGGCTGTCGATGAACACGCGCAGGCTGGGGCCGTCGATGCGTTGGCCGCGGGTGAGTTCCTTGAGCTTTTCGTAGGGCTTTTCCACGCCATAACGGCGCATGACCGTCTGGATGGGTTCGGCCAGGACTTCCCAGTTGGCTTCCAGGTCCGCATCCAGGCGGGCGGTGTCGGCTTCCAGCTTGGTGAGGCCCTTGCTCAGGGCCTGGTAGGCGATGACCGACCATGCGAATCCCAGGCCGATGTTGCGCAGCACGGTGGAATCGGTGAGGTCGCGCTGCCAGCGGGAGATGGGCAGCTTGCCGGCCAGGTGGTCCAGCACGGCGTTGGCCAGGCCCAGGTTGCCCTCGGCATTCTCGAAGTCGATGGGGTTCACCTTGTGGGGCATGGTGGATGAACCCACCTCGCCGGCCACCACCCGCTGCTTGAAATACCCCAGGGAGATGTAGCCCCACACGTCCCGGGAGAAGTCGATGAGCACTGTGTTGAACCGGGCCAGGGCGTGGAACATCTCCGCCATGTAGTCGTGGGGTTCGATCTGGATGGTGTAGGGGTTCATCTCCAGGCCCAGCTTTTCGATGAAGCCCTGGCTCAGGGCTTCCCAGTCCACCTCCGGGTAAGCGCTCAGGTGGGCGTTGAAGTTGCCCACGGCGCCGTTCATCTTGCCCTTGAGGGCCACATCGGCCACCTGGTTGCGGGCGATCCTGAGGCGATGCACCACGTTGGCCATTTCCTTGCCCAGGGTGGTGGGGGAGGCGGGCTGGCCGTGGGTGCGGGAGAGCATGGGCTGGTCGGCATGGCGATGGGCCAGATCCTTGATGGAATGGATCACTTCGTCCATCAGCGGCAGCATGGCCTGGCTCCGGGCGTGCTTGAGCATCAGGGCATAGGCCAGGTTGTTGATGTCTTCGGAGGTGCAGGCGAAGTGGAAGAACTCGCTGATGGCCTCCAGCTCCTTGTTGCCGGCGATCTTCTCCTTGAGGAAATACTCCACCGCCTTCACGTCGTGATTGGTGGTGCTCTCGATGTTCTTCACCCGCCGGGCATCCTCTTCAGCGAAGCCCTCGACGATGCCATTGAGGATCTGCACCCCATGGTCGCTCAGGGCCGGCACCTCGGTGATGCCCGGGTGGTCGGCCAGGGCCTTGAGCCATTCCACCTCCACCTGAACGCGATGGCGGATCAGGCCGAATTCACTGAAGATGGGGCGCAGCATTTCGGTCTTGGTGCCATAGCGGCCGTCCACCGGGGCGATGGCGGTGAGGGTCGAAAGATCCATGGGAGCTTCTCCGGGGGCTTGCGAAAAAGGCGACGATTATACTACAGGTGAGCCTGACGCAGTGTGCGGGAGTGTGAACATGCCGAAAGACCGGATCGAGCAAGACAGCATGGGGCAGGTTACGGTGCCCGGGGACGCGCTCTGGGGCGCGCAGACCCAGCGGGCCGTGAACCACTTTCACATGAGCGGGCGACCCATGCCGCCGGCCTTCATCCGCGCCCTGGGGCATGTGAAGGCAGCCTGCGCCCAGGTGAATGCCGAGCTGGGGCTGCTCAATGCCGGGATGGCCCAGGCCATTATCCAGGCGGCCGAGGAGGTGGCCCAGGGTCTTCACGGGGACCAGTTTCCCGTGGATGTCTTCCAGACCGGCAGTGGCACCAGCACCAATATGAATATCAACGAGGTGATCGCCCACCTGGCCACGCGGCAACTGGGTGAAGCGGTGCATCCCAACGATCATGTGAACCTGGGGCAAAGCTCCAATGACGTGATCCCCACCACACTGCACGTGGCGGCGCGGGTGGCCCTGGAGCATGAGCTGATCCCGGTGCTGATTGATCTGGCCGATGGGCTGGATCAGCGGGCGGCGGAATACCGGCATGTGGTCAAGACCGGGCGCACCCACTTGATGGATGCCATGCCGGTGCGCCTGGATCAGGAGATCGGCGCCTGGGTGCAGCAGTTGCGCTATGGGGTGGAGCGCCTGGAGGACGCCGGCGAGCGTATCGAGGAGCTGGCCATCGGTGGCACCGCCGTGGGCACGGGGGTGAATGCCCATCCCGAGTTCGGCGAGCGGGTGGCGGCGGCCTTGTCGCGTCGCACGGGCGTGGCCTTTGTGCCCAAGCCGGATCGCTTCGAGGCCCTGGGCGCGCAGGATGCCGCTGTGGAGATGAGCGGGCAACTCAAGACGGTGGCGGTGAGCCTGATGAAGATCTGCAACGACCTGCGCTGGATGAACTCCGGGCCACTGTCGGGTCTGGGGGAGATCGCCCTGCCGGCGTTGCAGCCGGGCAGCAGCATCATGCCGGGCAAGGTGAACCCGGTGGCCCCCGAAGCGGTGGCCATGGGGTGTGCGCGGGTGATGGGCAATGACACCACCATCACCATTGCCGGGCAGTCGGGAAATTTCCAGCTGAACGTGATGTTACCGGTGATAGCGGATGCATTGCTTGAAAGCATTCAGCTCCTGGCCGGCGGCGCGCGTCTGCTCCTGGGGCAGGTGGTGAAAGGATTCACCGTCAATGAGGAGCACCTGAGTGATGCCCTGTCGCGAAATCCGGTGCTGGTGACGGCCCTGAATCCGCTGATTGGCTATGAGAAGGGGGCAGAGATTGCCAAGAAGGCCTATGCGGAGGGGCGATCGGTGCTGGAGGTGGCCGTGGAGATGACGGACCTGAGTGAGGCGGAGTTGAGAAAGTGGCTTGATCCCATTGAGATGACGGGGAAAATGGATAGAGGGTAGGCGGGTCGAGCCTTCCTGCCTTCAGGCGCTCACCCTTGGGAAGATGCAGTCGTTGCCTTCACAGACTCGGAAGCCTGAAGGTATTCGCACAACTCGTCGTAGGGCAGTGGACGACTGAAGTAGAACCCTTGCACCGATTCGCAGTCCAGGCCCTTGAGGAAGTCCAGTTGATGCCGGGCTTCCACCCCTTCGGCGACCACCTCCAGCCCGAGCCCCTTGGCCATGGCGACGATGGCCTTGACGATGGCCGCATCATCCCGGTCCTGGGGGATGCCGCGGATGAAGGAGCGGTCGATCTTCAGGGTGTGGATGGGGAAGTGCTTGAGCTGGTTCAGGGAGGAATAGCCGGTCCCGAAATCATCCACCGCCAGTCGAAAACCCAGCTGCTGCATGTCCCCGAAGATTTCCACGGCCTTGTCGATGTCCTGCATGATGGTGCTTTCGGTCAGCTCCAGCTCGATCTGCGAGGCCTGGATGCCGGCATCACTGATGATGGCGGCATACTGGGCGGCCAGGTCCGCCTGACGAAACTGGCGTGGCGAGAGGTTGATGGCCATGCGGGGCACGGGCAGCCCCGTGGTTTCAAGGCGGTTCATGTCCGCGCAGGCCCGCCGCACCACCCACAAGCCCAACTGTTCGATCAGACCGGTATCCTCGGCCACGGGGATGAAATGCCCGGGGTTCAAATAGCCCTTTTCCGGGTGCTCCCAGCGCACCAGCGCCTCAAGGCCCTCCACCTTGCCAGTGGCCAGTGAGATCTGCGGCTGATAGTGCAGCTGGAACTCGTCCCGGTCCAGCGCCCTGGAGAGCTCGTTTTCCAGCATCAGGTGCCGGTAGGTCTGGGCGTTGATGTCCTGGGTGTAGAAGTGATAGTGATTGCGCCCACGCTGCTTGGCTTCATACATGGCGGCATCGGCATTCTTGATGAGGGTGTCCACATCCCGGCCATCGAAGGGGTGGATGCTGATGCCTGCGCTGCAGGTGAGAAACACCGGGTGATCGTGGATCACGTATTCACAACTCACGTTGTCGAGCAGGTGCTGCGCAAAACGGGCCAGCAGATCCAGAGAATCCACACGGTCCAGGATGATGCCGAATTCATCTCCCCCCAGGCGCGACAGGGTGACATGGCCTTCGTCCAGGTGATGATGGCCGAGCAGTTCAGTGTCGGCCAGGATGGTGCGGAGGTTGTCGGCCAGGTTTTTGATCAGGTGATCACCATAGCCATGGCCCAGGCTGTCGTTCACACGCTTGAAGTGATCCAGATCCATGAGGATGACGGCCACATGACTGCTGTCGTCCTCATCCCCGGTAGGGCCCTTCTGGATGAGCTGATGCAGGCGGTCGCTGAACAGCACGCGGTTGGGCAGGCCGGTCAGGGCATCGTGGCTGTACTGGTGGGCCAGTTCCAGGGACTGGCGTTCGCTGATCTTCTTGAGCGTTTTGTGCTGGTGATCCATCAGGGTGTACAGCGCCGCGCTCTCCAGAGCATAGGCGGCATTGAACAGGACGATGGAGAGCACCTTCATGCCCGGATCGCGAGGGTGTATTGGCTGCCCCCGGGTGCGGCCCACGAACATGCCGCGAATGCGCGTGCGGGAGGAGATGACGTGCAGCACCAGGTGATCGTCGCGCGCGCCCTCTTTGTCGTCATTGCCTGGGCAGGGCAGGCAGACCGGGTGGTTCTGGTTGAGCGCCCAGGAGAACATGCCCTCGTCGATAAGCTGCTCGACGATGGCCTCCAGCTCGGGGCCCTCGCATCCCGCCTGGCGAAAACTCAGATGGAAGCTGGACTCGTCGTCCACGGTGTAATAACCGGCGTCTTCCAGGGGAAGAAGGCGCCCTACGCACTCATGGGTGCTCTCCAGGATGGCGGCGACATCCCGACTCTGACTGTGATCGCCGAAGATGGCCGTCATGGAGGTGAGCACGTCCATGGCATAGTGATGCCATTGACTGGCCTGCTCCAGATGCCGGACCCGTTCGCGCAGGTAGTCCACGTCGGGCTGTGCTTCGTCTTCGTTTTGGGTCATATGCATCCTGGCCCCCGGCCTATGCCAGGAACACTTCCACCGCCTGGGCGTAATGCTGCTCAGTATAGGCGGTGACCTGTTCAAGCAAGGTTTCAGGCAGGGCGATGCGTGCCCAGGCCTGTTCATCGATGGGCGGCACCAGGCGTTCGCCGCTGGAGCCCATGCGCAGGGCGTTGGTCATGCTGTCGGCGGCATGGACCACCGCTGTTTCCACGGGATAACGCTGCGCCTCATTGGGGTCGTGATGGCATCGCACCGGTTCGTGCAGGGCCACTGGCAGCTGCCAGTGTTCCAGCAGGTCGCCACCGAGCTGCGCGTGATTGAAGCCCAGCGCCCACTGCTCCTCGCGGAACAGCAGGTCATGGCTGTGTTCGCGTGCCTCAAGGATCCGGGTCATGGAGTCTGTCATGTGCATGTACATGACCAATCGGCCGATGTCGTGCAGCAGGCCGGCCACATAGAACCGTTCCACATTGGCCTCGCGGCGAAAACTGGCCAGCGAACGGGCCAGCAGGGCGCAGCCGATGCTGTGGCGCCAGAAGGATTCCATATCAACCCCGGTAATGGGCATGCCCTCGAAATGACGGATCACCGTGGCCGCCAGTGCCAGATCCCGCAGTTGCTGAGTGCCAATGATGCTGATGGCCCGCTGGATGGAATGGATGCCGCCGGGCAGGGCGTAAAGGCTGCTGTTGGCAATGCGCAGCACCTTGGTCGCCAGCGCCGCATCCGACTCAATCACCGAGGCCATGGCCTCGAAGGAGCTATTGGGGTCGTTGATGGCGCTTTCGATACGGTGGTAGACGTCGGACAGGGTGCCCAGTTTCGGGTCTCGGGCCAGAATGTCATCCAGGCAGGCTTTGGTCATGAGTGGCCCTTGAGCTGGATGGACGAGGCGAGGCGTCGGGTGGCCAGATCGAACAGGGTTTGCATGACGGACTGCTGGAGGTCGCAGTGCCGGAAGGCATTGAGCATGACGGCCTCGGCCTGCTGGTAGGCCGTTTCATCAATGGGGGGTGGGGCTTCCCTGGAAGGCAGGGTGCTGTCCGTTGCGCTTGCGGGGGCCTCCTGCCAGATGGCCACCTGGGTGACGCCCCAGGTCTTGAGCACTCTTAGATGTTTGTCCTTGAGGGGAATGCCGGCGGACAGCAAGAGGCGACCACTGCGATCCCGAACGTCTTCAGCGAGAACGCTTCCGGCATCAGCCTGGTCGGCGGGGATCGTCCTTTTCGTGTCGATCATGCCTGCTCCGCTTGAAATGGCTTATGAGGGATCCTCTAAGGGAGTTTAGCCGCTTCATGTTTATGGGAATTGTCAAAGTACCGGGACTGACTCCATTGGGCAAGGGGAAGAAGACGGGCGGATACAAGGCTCCGCCCGTTGTGTATGAAGGAAGGTTGAGAAGCAGGTCAGGCGGCCGCCAGTTGGCGCAGCACATAATGCAGGATGCCGCCGTGGCGGTAGTATTCCCACTCCTTGGGGGTGTCGATGCGCACCCGGGCCTGGAAGCGGGTTTCCTTGCCGTCGTCGCTCCTGGCGGTCACCGTGACCTCGCCGGGTTCGCCGTCCAGGCCGCCGATGTCAAAGGACTCGTGGCCGGTGAGTCCCAGGCTTTCGGCGCTCTCGCCCTCCTTGAACTGCAGCGGCAGCACGCCAAAGCCCACCAGGTTGGAGCGGTGGATGCGCTCAAAGCTCTGGGCGATGACGGCGCGGATGCCAAGCAGTCGGGTGCCCTTGGCCGCCCAGTCCCGGGAGGAGCCGGTGCCGTATTCCTTGCCGGCCAGCACCACCAGGGGCACGTTTTCCTCCTGGTAGCGCATGGCGGCATCGTACACGCTCATTTGCTCATCGCTGGGCACGTGGGTGGTCCAGCCACCCTCGGTGCCCGGTGCCATGCGGTTGCGCAGACGCACGTTGGCGAAGGTGCCGCGCATCATCACCTCGTGATTGCCCCGGCGTGAGCCATAGGAATTGAATTCCTTGGGCTCTATCCCATGTGACTGCAGGTACTGGCCCGCCGGGCTCTCGGGGTGGATGCCCCCCGCCGGCGAGATGTGGTCGGTGGTGATGGAGTCACCCACCATGACCAGGCAGCGGGCGTCGGTGACATCCCCCGGGGCTTCGGGCTCCATGCTCATGCCCTCGAAGTAGGGCGGGTTTTTCACGTAGGTGGACTCGGCCCAGTCGTAGAGCTCGGATTCGGTGACGCCGATCTTCTGCCAGTTGGCATCGCCCTTGAAGACATCGGCGTATTTCTCCTGGTACATGGCCGAGGAGATGTTGGCCTGCATCAGCTCGTTGATCTCCGCCTGGCTGGGCCAGACATCCTTCAGGTACACGGGCTGGCCGTCCTTGCCGGTGCCGAGCGGGTGCTTGTAGAGATCCACGGCCATGGAGCCGGCCAGGGCGTACGCCACCACCAGCGGCGGCGAGGCCAGGTAGTTGGTGCGCACATCGGCGTGGATGCGGCCCTCGAAGTTGCGGTTGCCCGAGAGCACCGAGGCCACCATCAGGTCACCGTCCTTGATGGCATTGCCGATGGGCTCGGGCAGGGGGCCGGCGTTGCCGATGCAGGTGGTGCAGCCAAAGCCCACCACGGAGAAGCCCAGGGCCTCCAGGGGCTTGAGCAGGCCGGCCTTTTCCAGATAGGCGGGCACCACCTGGGAGCCGGGGGCCAGGGAGGTCTTCACCCAGGGCTTGGGCATGAGGCCCTTTTCCCGGGCCTTTTTGGCCACCAGGCCGGCGGCCAGGAGCACGGCCGGGTTGGAGGTGTTGGTGCAGGAGGTGATGGCGGCAATCACCACGGCACCGTGCTTGAGCAGGTGTTTCTCGCCGTCCATCTCGTATTCCACGGCGCCCTTCTCGTGGCTGTCGTCCACCCCGGGTGCGGCGTGGCCGCCCTCATCGGCGAAGCGTTCCTCCTCGTCGCCTTCGGGGCAGGAATGATGTTCGCGAAGGAACTCATCCAGGGTGTCCATAAAGTTGCCCCGGGCCTGATCCAGGGGGATGCGGTCCTGGGGCCGTTTGGGGCCGGCCAGGCTGGGGACGACACTGCCCAGATCCAGTTCCAGCACCTCGCTGTAATCCGCCTGGCGAGCGCCGGTGTCGCGCCACAGACCCTGGGCGCGGGCGTAGGCCTCCACCAGGGCCACCTGTTCATCGGTGCGACCGGACAGGCGCAGGTAGTTGAGGGTTTCCTGGTCCACGGGGAAGATGCCGCAGGTGGCACCGTATTCCGGGGCCATGTTGGCGATGGTGGCGCGGTCGGCCAGGGGCAGGTGATCCAGGCCGTCGCCGAAGAATTCCACGAATTTGCCCACCACGCCCTGCTTGCGCAGCATCTGGGTGACGGTGAGCACCAGGTCGGTGGCGGTGGCCCCTTCGGGGAGCTTGCCGTTGAGCTTGAAGCCCACCACCTGGGGGATGAGCATGGAGATGGGCTGGCCCAGCATGGCCGCCTCGGCCTCGATGCCGCCCACGCCCCAGCCCAGTACGCCCAGGCCGTTGATCATGGTGGTGTGGGAGTCGGTGCCCACCAGGGTGTCGGGGTAGGCATGGTATTCGCCGTTATCCTCGCGCACGAAGATGGTCTCGGCCAGGTATTCCAGGTTCACCTGATGCACGATGCCGGTGCCCGGGGGCACGACGCGGAAGTTCTCGAAGGCCTTCTGGCCCCAGCGCAGGAACTGATAGCGCTCCTTGTTGCGGTGGTATTCCAGCTTGATGTTCAGGTCCAGGGAGTCGGCCTTGCCGAAGTGGTCCACCATCACCGAGTGGTCGATCACCAGGTCCACGGGGGCCAGGGGGTTGATGCGGTTGGGGTCCTTGCCCAGGGCCTTCATGGCATCGCGCATGGCGGCCAGGTCCACCACGGCGGGCACGCCGGTGAAGTCCTGCAGCACCACCCGGGCGGGGGTGAAGGCGATCTCCTGGGTGGGCTCGGCCCGGGCGTCCCAGTCGAGCAGGGCGTTGACGTGCTCCTGGGTGATATTGTTGCCATCCTCGTTGCGCAGCAGGTTCTCCAGCAGCACCTTGAGGGAATAGGGGAGGCGGTCCACGTCGTGGTCGGCCTTCAGCGGCTCCAGGCTGCTGATGTGGTAGGTCTTGTCTTTTACCTGGAGGGTGGTGCGAGTGTTGAATGTGTCGGTCATCGTGCGTCCCTCTTGGTTTGTTTTTATCGGGGCAGACTGTCGACAATCGTGACCTGCCGCCCCTGCTGGTTTAGAATGCTGCCGCGCAATAAAGATTGTTGTCAAAATAACCTAGTGACACCAAGGGATCATACATCCCTCCCCGCCATGCGGGGCAGCCTAGCAGAGGGTTCTACTGTGCTCGAAGCCTATCGCCAACACGTTCAGGAACGCGAAGCCCAAGGGGTGCCGCCCAAACCGCTCGACGCCGGGATGACCGCGGATCTGGTGGAGTTGCTGAAAAACCCGCCCCAGGGCGAGGAGCAGTTCCTGCTGGACCTGATCACCCATCGCGTGCCCCCGGGCGTGGACGAGGCCGCCTATGTGAAGGCCGGGTTCCTGTCCGCCGTGGCCAAGGGTGAGGCCCGCTCGCCGCTGATCGACCGCAAGCGCGCCGTGGAACTGCTGGGCACCATGCAGGGCGGCTACAACATCGCCACCCTGGTGGAACTGCTGGACGACGCGGAACTGGCCGAGGCCGCCGCCGCCGAACTCAAGCACACCCTGCTGATGTTCGATGCCTTCCACGATGTGGAAGAGCGCGCCAAGGCCGGCAACGCCCACGCTCAGGGTGTGATGCAGTCCTGGGCCGATGCCGAGTGGTTCCTCAGCCGCGACGCCCTGCCGGAAAAGCTTACCGTGACCATCTTCAAGGTGCCCGGCGAGACCAACACCGATGACCTCTCCCCGGCCCCGGATGCCTGGAGTCGCCCGGACATCCCCCTGCATGCCAAGGCCATGTACAAGAACCCGCGCGAGGGGGTGACCGACGCCGAGGCCCAGATCAAGGAACTCAAGCAGAAGGGTCATCCCGTGGCCATGGTGGGCGACGTGGTGGGCACCGGTTCCTCCCGCAAGTCCGCCACCAACTCGGTGCTGTGGAACATCGGTGAAGACCTGCCTTACGTGCCCAACAAGCGCTTCGGCGGTGTGTGCATGGGTGGCAAGATCGCCCCCATCTTCTTCAACACCATGGAAGATGCCGGCGCCCTGCCCATCGAGCTGGATGTGAACGACCTGGAAATGGGCGATGTGGTGGACATCTACCCCTACGAGGGCAAGGTGTGCCGTCATGGCAGCGATGAGGTGATCACTACCTTTGAACTGCGCACGCCGGTGATGCTGGACGAGGTGCGCGCCGGTGGCCGTATCCCGCTGATCATCGGTCGCGGCCTCACCGATCGCGCCCGCGAGGCCCTGAGCCTGGCGCCCTCGGATGTCTTCAAGCGCCCCGAGGCCCCGGCAGACAGCGGCAAGGGCTTCACCCTGGCCCAGAAGATGGTGGGCAAGGCCTGCGGTGTGGCGGGCGTGCGCCCCGGCACCTACTGCGAGCCGCGCATGACTACCGTGGGTTCCCAGGACACCACCGGCCCCATGACCCGGGACGAACTGAAGGATCTGGCCTGCCTGGGCTTCCAGGCGGATCTGGTGATGCAGTCGTTCTGCCACACGGCGGCCTATCCCAAGCCGGTGGACGTGCAGACCCATCACACCCTGCCGGACTTCATCATGAACCGCGCCGGCGTGGCCCTGCGTCCGGGGGATGGCATCATCCACTCCTGGCTGAACCGCATGCTGCTGCCCGATACCGTGGGCACCGGCGGCGACTCCCACACCCGCTTCCCCATCGGCATCTCCTTCCCGGCCGGCTCCGGCCTGGTGGCCTTTGCCGCCGCCACGGGCGTGATGCCCCTGGACATGCCCGAGTCGGTCCTGGTGCGCTTCAAGGGCGAGCGTCAGCCCGGCATCACCCTGCGTGACCTGGTGCACGCCATCCCCCATGCGGCCATCCAGCAGGGGCTGCTCACCGTGGAGAAGAAGGGCAAGAAGAACGTCTTCTCCGGCCGGGTGCTGGAGATCGAAGGGCTGGACGACCTCACCGTCGAGCAGGCCTTCGAACTCTCCGACGCCTCCGCCGAGCGTTCCGCCGGCGGCTGCACCATCAGCCTGTCCGAGGAGCGGGTGGCCGAGTACCTGCGCTCCAACGTGACCATGCTGCGCTGGATGATCGCCAACGGTTACGGCGATCCGCGTACCCTGGAACGTCGTGCCAAGGCCATGGAGGACTGGCTGGCCGATCCCAAGCTGATGCGAGCCGATGCGGACGCCGAGTATGCGGCGGTGATCGAGATCGACCTGAACGAGATCAAGGAGCCCATCCTCTGCGCCCCCAACGACCCCGACGATGCCCGTCTGCTGTCCGAGGTGGCCGGTGGCAACATCGATGAGGTGTTCATCGGTTCCTGCATGACCAACATCGGTCACTTCCGCGCCGCCGGCAAGCTGCTGGAGAAGTTCCAGGGCGGTGAGCTGCCCACCCGTCTGTGGCTGTCGCCGCCGACGCGGATGGATCAGCGTCAGCTCACGGAAGAAGGGTATTACGGCATCTACGGCCGTTCCGGTGCCCGCATGGAAATGCCGGGCTGCTCCCTGTGCATGGGCAACCAGGCCCGTGTGGCCCCGGGGGCAAAGGTGGTCTCCACCTCCACCCGCAATTTCCCCAATCGTCTGGGGGATGGTGCCGATGTGTTCCTGGCCTCGGCCGAGGTGGCCGCAGTGGCAGCAGTGCTGGGCCGTCTGCCCACGCCGCAGGAATACCTGGAGTATGCCGCCGATCTGAACACCATGGCGGGCGAGGTGTATCGCTATCTCAACTTCGATCAGTTGCCGGAGTATGAGGAAGCCGCGCGCAAGGTGATTTCCATCGCCGCGGCGTAACCCGGCATCGCCCCTCTCTCCCTTGGGGGAGAGGGGGTGCAAACCGTCATAGCCCCTCTCTCCCTTGGGGGAGAGGGGGTGCAAACCGTCATAGCCCCTCTCCCCCAAGGGGAGAGGGGTTGGGGTGAGGGGGATGAGCCGGCCCCGCTCCCCTGAGGGGAGAAGGGGGTTTTACTCCACGATTCGGTCCAGAATCCCCTTGGCCTCGGCCACGATCGCATTTCGGCTGAAGATCAGCCGCCACCGTGATCCCCCCGCCTGCCTCCACAGCACCGCTGCCCGAATCCCCGCCAGCAGCAGGGTGCGAATGCGCGCCGCATTGTTGCTGTTCCCCAGATGGCTCTGGTCGCCCTGAACCACGATCCGCGGGCCCAGCTGGCTGATGGTGTTCTGATAGGTCTCGCCCAGCCGCGCCATGATGTTCTCATGGGTGATCCCGAAGGCCTCGCTCTGATGACTGGCGACATCAATACCATCCCGTAATGTCTTGATCATCTCCGGGTTTTTCATCAGCTTGCGCTCCAGGTAGAGCACGCTGATCACGTAGCGGGAGATTTCCCCGTCCACGTGATGCGCGGGGGACTGGATCTGCTCCAGTAGGGTGCGCAGGCCGCGCTCCAGGTTGTCCACGCCGCCGTAAACGGATTCGATGGTGTTGGCTTCAAAGGCGAACAGACTGCCCACCATGGTCTGCAACTGATCCAGGTCGCAGCGGCCATGCCAGGCGATCTCCTTCACCATGGCGGCGGACTGGAACAGGGCGGCCAGGGCGAGGGCGCGATTTCGATTTGAGGATTCCACGGGAATATCTTGTTTCTGGGTGGGTTATGGCTGGGAAGATACCATAATGCTCATGACTGCAGCGGATGTCGGCGGGCGATGATGCCGCCGCCCAGGCAGTGTTCACCTTCGTAGAACACCACTGACTGGCCCGGCGCCACGGCGCGCTGGGGGGCGTAGAAGCGTACCTGCAGGGCGCCCGGTTCGTTCGGCGAGGCTTCCACCAGGCAGTCCTGGTGCCCCTGGCGGTAGCGGATCTTGGCCTGGCAGCGCAGGGGCAGGGTGGGGGGCTGGTCGGCTACCCAGTGCAGGTCCACGGCGGTGAGGCCGGTGGACTGCAGGGCCGGGTGGTCGTGGCCCTGGGCGACGATGAGCCGGTTGCGCTCCATGTCCTTGTCCACCACGTACCAGGGCACCTCGGGTGCGCCTTGCACGCCTCCGATGCCCAGGCCCTGGCGCTGGCCCGGGGTGTAGTACATCAGGCCCTGATGCTCGCCCAGCACCTGACCCTCGGTGCTGACGATCTCGCCCGGCTGGGCGGGCAGATAGCGCTGCAGGAAATCCCGGAAACGCCGCTCGCCGATGAAACAGATCCCGGTGCTGTCCTTCTTGGCATGGTTGACGAATCCGGCCTTGGCGGCGATGTCGCGCACGCGGGTCTTTTCCAGTTCGCCCAGAGGAAAAAGCGTGCGGGACAGGGCGCGCTGACCCAGTGTGTAGAGGAAGTAGGACTGATCCTTGTTGGGATCCTGCCCCTGCAGCAGCTGGTACTGCCCATCGTGCCCCTGCCGCACCCGGGCGTAATGGCCGGTGGCGATCAGGTCGGCGCCCTTGTCCAGGGCGTAGTCCAGAAAGGCCCGGAACTTGATTTCCCGGTTGCAGAGGATGTCGGGGTTGGGGGTGCGTCCGGCCCGGTATTCCTCCAGGAAGTGGGCAAACACCCGATCCCAGTATTGCTTGGCGAAGTTCACCTTGTGCAGCGGGATTTCCAGTTCCTCGCAGACGGCCCAGGCGTCTTCCAGGTCCTGGGCGGCGGAGCAGTAGCCGGGTTCGTCGTCGTCCTCCCAGTTCTTCATGAACAGGCCTTCGACGCGGTAGCCCTGCTCCATCAGCAGCAGGGCGGAGACGGAGGAATCCACACCGCCGGACATGCCGACGATGACGCGTTTGGGATGGGTGTGGGGCATGGGTGCGCGAGTCGAGTGTTGAGCGGGGCATTCTAGCATTACGGCACGGTACTCAAACCTCCACCAGCAAACCCAAAGGATACCGCCGCCCCGCCAGATAATCCTCGATACACCTCAGCACCAGCGGACTGCGCTGACAGGCCGGATCATCCGCCAGCACCCGCGGTTCCAGCCAATGGGTGGCCAGGATGTCCGCATCCAGCGCATGACCAGGCAGGGGCTCGGACACGCTGCCGGTCACCGCCACCCGGATGAAGGTCAACCCGCTGGCCGGATGCTGCCAGCGATAAACGCCCACCACCGCCTCGGGCGTGAGTCGGCGCCCGGTTTCCTCCAGTGTCTCGCGGATGCAGGCCGCCAGCAGGGATTCCCCTTCCTCCAGATGCCCGGCGGGCTGATTGAAAACGCGGCGGCCATTGTCTTCTTCTTCCACCAGCAGGAAGCGCCCCTCCCGTTCGATAACGCTTGCCACGGTAACGCGCGGTGTCCAGACCATGAATGTGAAAACTCCAGAGTTTGTGTGTGGATTTTGATGCGGTCCTTCCATGGAGTCTTTGTGGGAGCGGCCCTGGCCGCGAATGAAAGCACCGCCGATGTGTCCGGTCCTCGTCCGGGGTGGTTCCCTGGAGGCGGGTGTTCGCCGCAGGGGAGCCACCCCGGACGAGGACCTGCCCGGATGCTTAAGACCGGCCCCATGGGGCAGCGGCATTCGCGGCCAGGGCCGCTCCCTCGGGGGTGTAGATGGGTGCCCGAGAGGGGAAAGCTTATCGGTGGGCCCAGCCTAAGGGTATGGCTCAAATCGCACGCCCCACCGACGCATCCGGGCATCGCGTGTATAATCCCACCAAAATCCTTAACAACAGTCACATTCCACAAAGGGAGCTCCCATGGCTTATCAACATATCAAGATTCCCGAGCATGGCACCAAGATCACGGCTAATGAGGATTGTTCCCTGAATGTGCCCGATAACCCCATCATCCCCTACATCGAGGGTGACGGCATCGGCGTGGATATCTCGCCGGTGATGATGCGGGTCGTGGACGCTGCCGTGGAAAAAGCCTACGGCGGCAAGCGCAAGATTGCCTGGATGGAAGTCTTTGCCGGCGAAAAGGCCACCCGTGTCTACGGTGGCGACACCTGGCTGCCCAAGGAGACCATGGAGGCCGTGCGCGACTATGTGGTGTCCATCAAGGGGCCGTTGACCACCCCCGTGGGCGGTGGCATCCGCTCCCTGAACGTGGCCCTGCGCCAGGAACTGGACCTTTATGTCTGCCAGCGCCCGGTACGCTACTACCCGGGCACCCCCAGCCCGCTGAAGAAGCCCGAGCAGACCGACATGGTGATCTTCCGGGAGAATTCCGAAGACATCTATGCCGGTATCGAATGGGCGGCCGGCTCCCCCGAGGCCAAGAAACTCTCCGATTTCCTGGTCAACCAGATGGGCGTGACCAAGATCCGCTTCCCCGAAACCAGCGGCCTGGGCATCAAGCCCATCTCCGAGGAGGGCACCAAGCGCCTGGTGCGCAAGGCCATCTGGTACGCCATCGAAAACGATCGCAGTTCGGTGACCCTGGTGCACAAGGGCAACATCATGAAATACACCGAGGGGGCCTTCAAGAACTGGGGTTATGAGCTGGCCAAGGAGGAGTTCGGTGCCGAGGAGATCGACGGTGGCCCATGGTGCCGCCTGAAAAATCCCGATAGCGGCAACGAGATCATCATCAAGGATGTGATCGCCGATAATTTCCTGCAGCAGATCCTGCTGCGCCCCGGCGACTACAGCGTGATTGCCACCATGAACCTCAACGGCGACTACATCTCCGACGCCCTGGCAGCTCAGGTGGGCGGCATCGGCATTGCCCCGGGGGCCAACATCTCCGACACCGTGGCCATGTTCGAGGCCACCCACGGCACGGCACCCAAGTATGCTGGCCTGGACAAGGTGAACCCGGGCTCCCTGGTGCTGTCTGCTGAAATGATGCTGAGACACCTGCGCTGGTTCGAGGCGGCAGACCTGCTGGTCAAGGGCCTGGGCGGCGCCATCAGCTCCGGTCGCGTCACCTATGACTTTGCCCGCGCCATCGACGGGGCCACGGAACTGTCCTGCTCCGAGTTCGGTGAAAATATTGTCGAGCACATGTAAATCAGGGATCGAAGGAAACGTTTCGACTGCATATCGATCAAAGGCTATGGGAGAAGAACGCAAATCCGACGAAGACAGCGGCCTGTTACTGGATGAGGCAAAGCCCCGACTCAAACAGCCACCCCAGTTCAAGGTGGTGTTGTTGAACGATGACTACACGCCCATGGAGTTCGTCATCGAGGTCCTGGAGGTCTTCTTCGCGATGGATCGCGAGAAGGCCACCCGGGTCATGCTCCACGTGCATACACGCGGCAAAGGTGTGTGTGGCATCTATACTCGGGATATTGCCGAAACCAAAGTGGCCCAGGTCAACGATTATTCACGAGAGCATCAGCACCCGTTGCTGTGTGCGATGGAAGAGGCCTAGAGCGGTACGACCATGCTGAATAAAGAACTCGAGTTTTCACTGAACATGGCCTTCAAGGCCGCACGCGAAAAACGTCACGAGTTCATGACGGTGGAGCATCTGCTGCTCGCCCTCACGGACAACCCCACCGCCGTGAATGTACTGCGAGCGTGCGGGGTCAACGTGGAAGGCCTGCGCAAGCAGCTCGAGGAATTCGTGGATACCAACACACCCAAGCTCCCCCTGAAGGACCCGCGGGATACCCAGCCGACGCTGGGCTTCCAGCGGGTGCTGCAGCGGGCCGTCTTCCACGTGCAGTCCTCCGGCAAGAAGGAGGTCACCGGCGCCAACGTGCTGGTGGCCATCTTCGGTGAGCAGGAGTCGCACGCCGTTTACCTGCTGGGCCAGCATGACCTGGCCCGGCTGGACGTGGTCAACTACATCTCCCACGGCATCTCCAAGGTGCCGGATGAACAGCAGGACGAGGAGTCCTCCAGCTCCGCGCCCAGTGAGGGTCAGGAGGGCGAGGAGAGCAACCGCAAGAACCCGCTGGAGAGCTACGCCACCAACCTCAACGAGCAGGCCCGCAAGGGCAAGATCGACCCCCTGATCGGCCGGGCTCATGAGCTTGAGCGCACGGTGCAGATCCTCTGCCGGCGTCGCAAGAACAATCCGTTGTTCGTGGGCGAGGCCGGTGTGGGCAAGACGGCCATCGCCGAGGGGCTGGCCAAGAAGATCATCGACGACCAGGTGCCGGAGGTGCTGCGGGACAGCACCATCTACTCGCTCGACCTGGGCGCGCTGGTGGCCGGCACCAAGTACCGGGGGGATTTCGAGAAGCGCCTCAAGGGCGTGCTGGGCCAGTTGCGGCGTCAGCCCGGCGCGGTGCTGTTCATCGATGAAATCCACACCATCATCGGTGCCGGTTCGGCCTCCGGTGGCGTGATGGATGCCTCCAACCTGATCAAGCCCATGCTGGCTTCGGGTGAGTTGAAGTGCATCGGTTCCACCACCTATCAGGAGTATCGCGGCATCTTCGAGAAGGATCGCGCCCTGGCGCGGCGTTTCCAGAAGATCGACGTGAACGAGCCCACGGTGGATGAGACCTTCGAGATCCTCAAGGGCCTCAAGTCACGCTTCGAGTCCCATCATGAAGTGCGATACACCAGCAAGGCCCTGCGGGCGGCAGCGGAACTCTCCAGCCGCTACATCACCGACCGCCATCTGCCGGACAAGGCCATCGATGTGATCGACGAGGCCGGCGCCAATCGGCGGCTGCAGCCCGCCAGTCAGCGCAAGAAGACCATCTCGGTGCAGGATGTGGAGAACATCGTCGCCAAGATTGCCCGCATCCCGCCCAAGAGCGTGTCCGCTTCCGACATGGACACCCTCAAGAATCTGGAGCGCAACCTCAAGATGGTGGTCTTCGGGCAGGACGAGCCCATCGAGAAGCTGGCGGCGGCCATCAAGATGTCCCGTTCCGGGCTGGGGGAGACCGACAAGCCCATCGGTTCCTTCCTGTTCGCCGGCCCCACCGGCGTGGGCAAGACCGAGGTCACCCGGCAGCTGGCCCAGATCCTGGGGATCGAACTGGTGCGCTTTGACATGTCCGAGTACATGGAGCGTCACACTGTCTCGCGACTCATCGGCGCGCCGCCCGGGTATGTGGGCTACGACGAGGGCGGCCTGCTCACCGATGCCATTCTGAAGCAGCCCCACTCGGTGCTGCTGCTGGACGAGGTGGAAAAGGCCCACCCGGACGTGTTCAACCTGCTGCTGCAGGTGATGGACCACGGCACCCTCACGGACACCAACGGGCGCAAGGTGGACTTTCGTAACGTGATCCTGGTGATGACCAGCAACGCCGGGGCCGAGGTGGCCAGCCGTCCGTCGGTGGGCTTCACCCAGCAGGATCATTCCAGCGATGCCATGGAGGTGCTCAAGCGCACCTTCAGTCCGGAGTTCCGCAATCGCCTGGATTCCATCATCCAGTTCAAGGCCCTGGATCCGGTCACCATCGCCAACGTGGTGGACAAGTTCCTGATCCAGTTGCAGGCCCAGCTGGACGAGAAGAAGGTGGTGCTGGTGGTGGACGACGAGGCCCGCGCCTGGCTGGCCGAGCACGGCTACGATCCGAAGATGGGTGCGCGCCCCATGTCCCGCGTCATTCAGGATCAGATCAAGAAGCCGCTGGCGGAGGAAGTGCTGTTTGGTCGCCTGGTGGGCGGCGGCGAGGTGCACGTGGGCGTGAAGGACGGCAGTCTGTCCCTGGACTTTGCCGAAGAGCCGGTGCACTGAGGGCCCTCAGTGCCCTAACCCCCCCACCCCTCTCCCTCAAGCGGGAGAGGGGAGAAAACCTTCTCCCTGTGGGGCTTTAGCCCTTCTCCCCCAGGGGGAGAAGGGTTGGGATGAGGGGAGGGAAGGGAATTACTTGTTCCGGTAAACGATCCGGCCCTTGCTCAGGTCGTACGGTGTCATCTGCACGGTGACCCTGTCGCCCCGGAGGATACGGATGTAGTGTTTTCGCATGCGACCCGAGATGTGGGCCGTGACGATGTGTCCGTTGTCCAGCTCAACACGAAACATGGTGTTGGGCAGGTTATCCAGCACCGTACCATCCAGCTCGATGTGATCTTCTTTAGACATATGCCCATACAGGGTTTGGCGATCCAGGTGGCTAATTATCAACACTGTGCGCCATAACACAAGAGCTATCTGCCCCTTCTGATGCGGTTTGTCACCAGCATTGCCCCCGCCCCCCCGGTTTGCCTACACTAGGCGGCTTTACCATGACCCTCTCAAGGACTTGTCTCATGAGAATCGCCTGTGTCTTTCCGGGCCAGGGCTCCCAATCCCTGGGTATGCTCGGCGCTCTGGCGCAAGCCCATCCGCAAGTGCGCGAAACCTTCCAGCAGGCCTCCGATGTGCTGGGGCTGGATCTATGGGCGCTGACCCAGGATGGCCCCGAGTCGGATCTGAACCGGACCGAGAACACCCAGCCAGCCATGCTGGCAGCCGGCGTGGCCGCCTGGCGCGTGTGGAATGCCGAAGGCGGCCCCGAGCCCCAGATCATGGCGGGCCATAGCCTGGGCGAGTACACCGCGCTGGTGTGCGCCGATTCCCTGGACTTTGATGTGGCCGTGCGCCTGGTGGCCGAGCGGGGGCGCCTGATGCAGGGGGCAGTGGCCGAGGGCGAGGGCGCCATGGCCGCCGTGCTGGGCCTCACGGATGAGCAGGTGCAGGCCGTTTGCCTGGAAGCCTCCGCCGATGGCGTGGTGGAAGCCGTTAACTTCAATGCCCCCGGTCAGGTGGTGATCGCCGGCGCCACGGCCGCCGTGGAGCGTGCCACCCTGTTGGCCAAGGAGGCCGGCGCCAAACGGGCCGTGCAGTTGCCGGTGAGTGTGCCCTCGCATTGTCAGCTGATGAAGTCGGCGGCCTTGCAGATGCATGTACGCCTGGATGCTGTCCGTGTGGGTATTCCCCGCATCCCCGTGATCCATAATGTGGACGTGGACTGCCATGATGGTGCCGGCGTGATCCGCGGGGCCCTGGCAGCACAGATTCATCGCCCTGTGCGCTGGGTGGAGACCATTCAGCGCATGGCCGGCGACGGCATCACCCATGTGGTGGAACTGGGGCCCGGCAAGGTGCTCACGGGCTTGAACAAGCGCATCGAAAAATCTTTGAAACTGGCCTGTGTGCAGGATCCTGAGTCACTGGCCCAGGCCCTGGAGATGTGCCGGTCCTGACAGGGCCGCGGCCCATTGCAGACCGTAAACGAGGAGTATGCATGACTCTTGAAGGTGAAATTGCCCTGGTGACGGGCGCCAGTCGTGGTATTGGCAAATCCATCGCCCTGACCCTGGCCAGCCAGGGGGCGACCGTGGTCGGTACCGCCACCAGTGAAAAGGGGGCCGAAGGGATTACGGCTTACCTGAACGAGGCGGGTGCCAAGGGCCGCGGCATGGTCCTGGATGTGACGCGTCCGGAGGATGTGGATGGCCTGATCAAGCAGGTGAGTGGCGAATTCGGCGCCGTGACCGTGCTGGTGAACAATGCCGGCATCACCCGGGACAACCTGCTGATGCGGATGAAGGACGAAGAGTGGGATGACATCATCCAGACCAACCTGACCGCTGTTTACCGGGTGAGCAAGGCCGTGTTGCGCGGCATGATGAAGGCCCGCAAGGGGCGTATCATCAACGTGGGCTCGGTGGTGGGTTCATCCGGTAATGCCGGGCAGACCAATTACGCCGCCGCCAAGGCAGGCCTGCTGGGCTTCAGCAAGTCCCTGGCCCGCGAGGTGGGCGCGCGTGGTGTGACCGTGAACACGGTGGCGCCGGGCTTTATCGACACGGACATGACCCGGGGTCTGCCGGAAGAGCAGAAGAATGCCTTGCTGGGCCAGATCCCGCTGGGTCGGCTGGGTGATCCTGCCGAGGTGGCTGGGGTGGTAGCCTTCCTGGCTTCGCCGGCGGCTGCCTACGTGACCGGGGAGACCCTGCACGTGAATGGCGGCATGTTTATGGGCTGATCCAGGGCCCAGGTCATGATCAGGGCAATGTTTTAGCTTGATTTTTTGTCACGCCCGGTAGAGTTTACAGCCCATCGGTCGCGGTCCATACTTCCGGGGGTGCGCTGCACCCCTTGGCGAACACGCACAGTGGATCGACCGAAGGGATTTCAATACAATAGCGGCCCAGCTTCGGCTGCATTTCAAATCAAGGGGATAGGTTAACCATGAGCAATATCGAAGAACGCGTCAAGAAAATCGTCGTTGAGCAACTCGGCGTCAAGGAAGAAGACGTCACCAACAGTGCCTCTTTCGTGGACGATCTCGGCGCGGATTCACTGGACACCGTTGAACTGGTGATGGCGCTGGAAGAGGAATTCGAAACCGAAATTCCTGACGAGCAGGCCGAGAAGATCACCACTGTTCAGCAGGCCATCGACTACATCAATGAGCACCTGCCGAACGCCTGATCGGGGATACCAATACCCGTGTTCAACGCCCGTGGCCGCGACCAGTCCCCTGATCGCGGCCACGAGTGCTCAAACCGCTGGTTGTACAGAGTTGAACTTCAAGATTTCACGCCCGGCGTGAAAAAGGGGCAGTAGATTGTCTAAACGGCGCGTAGTCATCACCGGTCTTGGCATCGTCTCGCCGGTCGGATCCACCATCAATACCGCATGGGACAACATCACCGCGGGTCGTAGTGGCATCTCTCCCATCGACGTCTTTGACGCATCCGAGATGCCCGTACGCATCTCCGGGGCGGTCAGGGATTTCAACGCTGACGATTACATTTCACCCAAGGAACAGCGCAAGATGGACACCTTCGTCCATTACGGCATGGCCGCCGGGATCCAGGCCATTCGTGACGCAGGGGTGGAAGTGACCGAGGAAAACGCCGAGCGTATCGGTGTGGCCATCGGTTCGGGTATCGGCGGTCTGCCTTATATCGAGAAGAGCTATGCCGCTTTTCTCAAGGGCGGTGCCCGCAAGATCTCCCCATTTTTCGTGCCCAGCGCCATCATCAATATGGTCGCGGGCAACCTCTCCATCATGTTTGGCCTCAAGGGCCCGAACATCTCCATCGTTTCTGCCTGTGCCACCGGTACGCACAACATCGGTGACGCTGCGCGCATGATCAAGTATGGCGAAGTGGACATGATGGTGGCCGGTGGTGCCGAAATGGCCACCACCCCCCTGGGCATCGGCGGTTTTGCCGCAGCCCGGGCCCTGTCCACGCGCAACGACGACCCCACTCGTGCCAGTCGCCCCTGGGACAAGGACCGCGACGGCTTCGTGCTGGGCGACGGCGCTGGTGTTGTGGTGCTGGAAGACTACGAGCATGCCAAGGCCCGGGGCGCACGCATCTACTGCGAATTGTCCGGCTTCGGCTGGAACTCCGACGCCCACCATATGACCCAGCCCTCCGAGGGTGGCGAGGGTGCGGCAGCCTGCATGCTGCAGGCCCTGAAGGACGCCGGCATCAACCCCGATGAAGTGGATTATGTGAATGCTCATGGCACCTCCACCCCGGCCGGCGACAAGGCTGAGACCATGGCCGTGAAACGTGCCCTGGGTGACCATGCCTACAAGACGGCGGTGAGTTCCACCAAGTCCATGACCGGTCACCTGCTGGGTGCCGCTGGCGGCATCGAGGCGGTCTTCTCGGCGCTGGCCCTGCATCATGGCGTGTTGCCGCCCACCATCAACCTGGATAACCCCGATCCTGCCTGCGATCTGGATTACGTGCCCAACACGGCGCGGGAGACCAATTCCCGGGTGGCTGTCTCCAACTCCTTCGGGTTCGGTGGCACCAACGGCAGCCTGGTCTTCAACAAGCTCTGACTCTCATGCATCACGGTGGTGAGGCACCCCCGATGATGAAAGAGACGCTCCGAGCCCCTCTCCCCTGCGGGGAGAGGGGTCGGGATGACCGATGATGCTCGTCAATGGACAGCCCTCCCGCTCCCTGCCGGCGACCGACCGGGGGCTTCACTACGGCGACGGGCTGTTTGAAACCCTGCGGGTGGAGGCGGGCGAGCCCCGGCGATGGTCGCTGCATCTGTCCCGTTTGCGGACGGGCTGTGATCGGCTGGGCATCCCGATGCCCGATCCCCAGGTGCTGCTTGACGAAGCCCGCACCGTGATCCAGGGCACCCCCCTCGGGGTGCTCAAGATCACGGTGACTCGTGGCAGCGGCCCCCGGGGCTATCGGCCGCCCCTCCATCCCGAGCCCACACGCATACTGGCCTTCGATTCACGGGCCCGCAACGCGTCCACTGACCGGCATGAGGGCGTGGATGTGCGCCTGTGCAGCATGCGGCTCTCCCGTAACCCGGTGCTGGCCGGCATCAAACACCTGAATCGGCTGGAACAGGTGATGGCCCGGTCTGAATGGTCCGACGAGTATCATGAAGGCCTCATGCTGGATACATCGGGACAGGTAGTGGAGGGCACCATGAGCAATCTTTTCCTGGTCCGGGGCGGTGCCCTCGTCACTCCCGACCTGTCACACTGCGGCGTGGCCGGTATCACGCGGGCGCGGGTTCTGGAGATGGCTCGGGCATGGGGGCTGTCCTGCCGGGAGGAACAGGTAGGGCTTGAGGACCTCTGGCAGGCCGATGGGCTGTTCCTGACCAATACCCTCATCGGTCTTTGGCCCGTGCGCTCCCTGGAGGGGCGCGCCATGCCGATGCCGCCGCTCATTGGCCGGCTGCAACAGGCCCTATGACTCCATCGAGACAGGCTACCCCATGCGAATCCTGATCCTGCTTTTGCTGATGGTCGTGGCCGGGGCCGGCGCGTTGGCCTGGGACTATCAACGGTTTCTGGACACGCCTGCCAACGTCGCGGAAAACAAAGTATTCACCGTGCCCTCCGGAGCCTCGCTGCGGCGCGTGGGCCAGGACCTGGCAGAAGCCGGCATCATCGAGAACGCCCATTACTGGGAGGCGTACGGGCGCATGGAGGGCCAGGCCCAGAGTCTTCGTGCCGGTGAGTACCTGCTCACCCCGGATCTCACGCCCCCGGCGCTGCTGGCCTTGTTCGTGCAGGGGCGCACCCTGCAGTACAGCCTCACCATCCCCGAGGGCTGGAATTTCCGTCAGATGATGCGGGCCATCGCGGCCCACGAGCACATCGAGAACACCCTGGAGCCGGACGACTACGATTCTGTGATGGAACGCCTGGGCAAGCCGGATGCCCACCCCGAGGGTTGGTTCTTTCCGGATACCTACCTCTTTCCCCGTGGCACCACGGATATGGATTTCCTGCGCCGTGCCCATGAACGCATGGAGCGTGCGCTGGCGTCGGCCTGGGAGGCAAGGCAGGAGGATCTGCCGCTGGAGAGCCCCTATGAAGCCTTGATCCTGGCCTCCATCGTCGAGAAGGAGACGGGGCGGGCTGCGGAGCGACCCATGGTGGCGGCAGTCTTCGTGGAGCGCCTGCGCCGTGGCATGCGTTTGCAAACCGACCCCACGGTGATTTACGGCATTGAGCATTTCGATGGCCGCATTCGCCGCCGCGACCTGCGCCTGGATACCCCCTACAACACCTACACCCGCGACGGCCTGCCGCCCACCCCCATCGCCCTGCCAGGGGCGGCCGCGCTGGAAGCCGTGGCCAATCCGGCGGACTCCAGGGCTTTGTTCTTTGTCTCCCGGGGCGATGGCAGTCACCACTTTTCCGAGACCTACCGGGAACATCGCCAGGCGGTGATCAAATACCAGCTCGGTGGTGATGCCAGCCGGTACGGTCGCTGATTGACCAGGATTCATCCCATTGACCACCCAGTCTGATCATTCAACGCAAACCGCGCCCGTGCGCGGGAAATTCATCTGCCTGGAAGGGATCGAGGGGGTGGGCAAGTCCACCCAGGTGCAGGCACTGGCGGACCATCTGACCGGGCGTGGGATCCCCGTGATGACCACCCGCGAGCCTGGCGGCACTCAAATCAGCGAGGCCGTGCGTGAATTGCTTTTGTCGCGGGATTATCCGCCCATGCATGTGGACACGGAGTTGCTGCTGGTGTTTGCCGCCCGGGCCGAGCATCTGCAACGGCGCATCCTGCCCGCGCTGGAGGCCGGCACCTGGGTGATCAGCGACCGTTTCACCGATGCCACCTACGCCTATCAGGGGGGCGGACGAAAGATCGATGTGCAGCGTATTGCTGCCCTGGAGAACTGGGTGCAAGGCGCCTTCCGGCCTGATCTGACGCTGTTTCTGGATGCCTCGGTCGCCACCGGTCTGGCCCGTGCGGCCAAGCGGGGGGAAGCAGACCGTTTCGAGCAGGAGACGCTGTCGTTCTTCGAGCGGGTTCGCTTCATCTATCACACGCGGGTGCAGATGAACCCCGGGCGGTATGCCGTGATCGACGCCGAGCAGTCCCTGGAGCAGGTGAGGGCAGATCTGATCGCCCGGGTGGACGCCCTGGTGGATTTCGGGTGGAACCGGGGGGGCGCATGACCGGTGCGCCGTATCCCTGGCTGGCACCGGCCTGGCAGGCCCTCAAGGAGCAGGTGGATGCCGGGCGCCTGGCCCATGGCCTGCTGTTCACGGGTCCTCAGGGTGTGGGCAAACTGGAGATGGCTCGACGCTTTGCCCAGAGCCTGCTATGCAGCCACCCCGATGCCGAGGGCGCACCCTGTGGGCAGTGCCATGGTTGCCATATGGTACGGGCAGGATCCCATCCGGACCTCACTGAACTGACCATCCCCGAGGGCAAGACCCGGATCCTCGTGGATCAGATCCGCGACCTGGCCGGTTTCATGGGACTGAGCCGCAGTCATGGACGCCATCGCCTGGCCATCATTCATCCGGCGGATGCCATGAACGATGCCTCGGCCAACAGTCTGCTCAAGACTTTGGAAGAACCTCCGGGGGAGGGCGTTCTGATCCTGGTGACGGCCCATCCGGCCCGCCTGCCTGCCACGATCCGCAGTCGCTGTCAGCAGATCAGGTTGCCCATGCCGGATGCTGCCCGGGCGCGGGAATGGCTCGCCGAATCCGTGCCCGGGGAATCCCTGGATATGTTGCTGGCCCTGGGGCAGGGATCACCCCTGCGGGCCCGGAGCCTGGCGGAGGGCGGGGCCCTGGAGGAATGGCAGGCACAGCGACGCGCCTTTCTGGATCTGCTGGGGCGACGGGCATCCCTGGGTAGCCTGGTGGATCGGCTCAAGGATGGGTCCATGATCGAGTGGGTAACCCGCTTGCAGATTCTGGTGGATGACGTGATCCGCTGGCACATGACCGGCGCGGATGCCCCCCGGGTCTCGGGCATTGCCCCGCGCGAGGATTTGCAGGCCCTGGCAAAGGCGTTAGACTTGCAGGCATCGTTCCAGCTTCAGCAGCAGTTGCTGGTCTGGCGCCAGGGTCTGGACTCCAACGTGAATACCGTGATGTTCCTGGAGGACATGCTGATCACCTGGCGGGATCTGGCCCGCTCCTGAACCCTCACGCATCGCCTGCCAGACAGGTCCAACCGGGGAGGCCATCGTGGCACCGGGACAAGGTATCCTCTCGCTGTCCATCAAGGACAAGAACTCGCTATATTCCGCCTACATGCCCTTTGTAAAGAATGGCGGCCTGTTCATTCCCACGCAAAAGCCCTACAAGCTGGGAGATGAGATCTTCATGCTGCTCACACTGATGGAGGAGCGTGAACGCCTGCCCGTGGCGGGCCGCATCATCTGGATCACACCGCCCCGCGCCCAGGGCAACCGAACGCCGGGCATCGGCGTGCAGTTCAATGAACAGGACAATGGTGCCACCCGCAACAAGATCGAAGGCCTGCTGGGCGGCAGTCTGCAGGCCGATCGCCCGACCCATACCATGTAGGATCTCGCACCTTGCTTATCGACTCTCATTGTCATCTGGATCGCATCGACCTCAAGCCCTTTGACGGCGACAGGGACCGCATGATGCAGGCGGCCGCCGAGGCGGGCGTGGATCACATGCTGTGCGTGTGCATCGACATGAACAACTACGCCCAGGTGAAGGATCTGGCCGCTCGTTATGAGCAGGTATCCTGCTCGGTGGGCGTGCATCCCAGTGCCCGTGAGGGGCATGAACCCACCGAAAAGGAACTGGTGGCCATGGCCGATGATCCGGGCGTGGTGGCCATTGGCGAGACGGGGCTGGACTATCACTACAATGAAGGGGATCTGGAGTGGCAGCGGGCGCGTTTCCGTCGCCACCTGCGGGCCGCTCGGGCCGCAGGCAAGCCGGTGATCATTCATACCCGGGACGCGCGTCGGGATACCCTGGATATCCTCAAGGAGGAGGGGGTCCGGGACACCGGTGGTGTGCTGCACTGCTTCACCGAAGACTGGGACACGGCTCACGCCGGGCTGGACATGGGCCTGTATGTGTCGTTTTCCGGCATTGTCACCTTCCGCAATGCCCAGGCCCTGCGGGACGTGGCCCGTCAGGTCCCGGATGATCGTCTGCTGGTGGAGACCGATGCCCCTTACCTGGCCCCGATGCCTTACCGTGGCAAGACCAATCACCCGGCCTGGGTGCGTCATGTGGCCGAGTGCCTGGCGGATGTGCGGGGCGTGCCCCTGGAACGCCTGGCAGAACAGACCACGGCGAACTACGGTCGGTTGTTCGGCGTGCCGGCGCATCGCGCTTCCCGGTCGCTGGCAGGGGTGGGCTGAGTCCCGGAACTAGACTTCGGCGGCACGCTCCACGGCCTGCTCCATGTGGCCGGTGCGGGTGTAGAAATGCGGGGAAAACCGGATCCCGCCGCCACGCAGGGCGCACAGGACGCCTTGTTCCATGAGTCGCTGATAGGTCTTCTCGGCATCCATTCCCTGGCGTCCGAAGGTGACGATGCCCGCCCGACGATCCGCCTGCACGGGTGAATACACGTCGAATTTGCTGGCTCGAAGCAGATCGATGAGGTATTCCACGTTGCGTGACAGGGCATCGGCCACGAACTCCATGCCCGTCTCCTCGAACAATGACAGGCTGGCCTCCAGGGCATGGATGCCCAGCATGTTGGGGCTGCCGCATTCAAAACGCCGGGCAGAGCGGGCCGGCTCCCAGTCCAGGCGATCGAAATTGCCCATATCTTCCACCATGTGCCAGCCAAATTGCTGCAGCGTGAGTTGATCCCGCAGGCGCTCGGCGCAATAGAACACGGCGATGCCCTCCGGCCCCAGGAGCCATTTGTGGGCATCGGCCGCCAGGAAATCCGCCTGGCAGTCCTGTACATCCAGGGGGAGGGCGCCCAGTTGCTGGATGGCATCCACGCAGAACAGCACACCCCGATGATGGCAGGCGCTGCCCAGACGGTTCAGGTCCATGCGCAGGCCGCTGGCATATTGCACGGCGCTCACGCTGAGCAGGCGCGTGCGCCGGTCCATGGCGCCCAGCAGGGCAGCCTCCGGGTCGGAGACTTTCGACAGGTCCACCAGCCGGGTTTCCACCCCCAAGCGCTCCAGTGACTGCCAGACGATGCGGTTGGAAGGGAACTCCTGAAGGGGGCAGACCACGTTGTCTCCCGCTTTCCAGGGCAGGCCGTGTGCCACCACGGACAGGGCCTCGGAGGTGTTCTTGAGCAGGCCGATGTCATCCACGGAAGCGGCATGGATGAGCCGTTGCAGCCGCTCCCGCAGACGTTTTTCCACCTTCAGCCATTGCAGGTAGTGGCGGGAACCCAGTCGGGTGTTTTCCTCCGCGAAGGCGGCCACGGCACGCTGCGTGCGCACGGGCCATGGGCCGACGGCGGCGTGGTTCAAATGCAGGATGTCGTCGGCCAGGGGGAATTCCGGGTGCATGTCGATCCTCGGTTTTTGGGGCGGTTTGCTTTTGCGCATTAGTGTTTGTTATATTCGAAAAGCTTTGCCCCCTTAGAATTTTGTCATTCAAGCCGCCTTCATGCGCGGCCTCCTCGGAGAGCAGGGCTGGCACGCCTGCGGCGCCCGTTCTTCGTCACGCTAGATCCAAGATCCCTTTTTCAGCATCTTGATCTGATCACAGAATCGGAGGCGTCTATGAATTCTGTCCTCAACTTTTATCGACACGAAGAATTGCGGGAGATCGAAGCCCGGGCCTTCAAAGTCTTCACCGACCGTAATCTTGACCAGATTCCGGCCCTGGATCGTCTGTCCGACGAGTGCCGCTTCGAGATGAAGGTGGTAGCCAGTGTTCTGCCGTTTCGTGTCAATGAGTACATCATAGAGGAATTGATCGACTGGGATCAGGTCCCCGATGACCCAATCTACCAGTTGACTTTCCCGCAGCGCGACATGCTCGAGCCCGAGGCCTTCGAGCGCATGGCCGAATTGCATCGTCGCGGTGCGGATCGTACCGAGATCGTGGCACTGGCCCGTGAACTGCGCGAAGAACTGAACCCGCATCCGGCGGGGCAGATGGAAATGAACCGCCCGGAACTGGATGGAGAGCCCTTGCAGGGCCTGCAGCACAAGTACCGCGAGACAGTGCTGTTCTTCCCCAGTCAGGGGCAGACCTGCCACGCCTACTGCACCTTCTGTTTCCGTTGGGCGCAGTTCGTGGGGGACAAGAGCCTGCGCATTGCTTCCAACCAGGCCAGCGACATGCTGGGCTATCTGCGTGTCAACCCCGAGGTGAGCGATATTCTCATCACCGGCGGCGACCCGATGGTGATGAAGACCAAGCATCTGGCCCAGTACCTGGAACCGCTGATGGGGCCCGAGTTCGAGCATGTGCAGACCGTGCGCATCGGCACCAAGGCGCTGACCTTCTGGCCCCATCGCTTTGTGAGCGATGCCGATGCCGACGAACTGGTGATGCTGCTGGAGCGCCTGGTGAAGGCGGGCAAGCATGTGGCCATCATGGCCCATTACAATCACTGGCGGGAGATGGACACCCCGATCGCTCGCGAGGCCATCCGTCGCCTGCGTGCCACCGGCGCCGAGATCCGCAGTCAGGGTCCGCTGCTGGCGAACATCAATGATGACCCGGCTGTGTGGGCGCGCATGTGGGAGCAGCAGGTACGCCTGGGGATCATTCCGTATTACATGTTCGCCGAGCGCGATACCGGTGCTCGTCGGTACTTCGAGGTGCCGCTGGCCCGTGCCTGGGAGATCTACCGGGATGCCATGAAACAGGTGTCCGGCCTGGGCCGCACGGCCCGTGGGCCCTCCATGAGCGCCGGCCCCGGCAAGGTGGAAATCCAGGGTGTCACCGAGATTCATGGCGAGAAGGTGTTCGTGCTGCGCTTCATCCAGGGGCGCAATCCGGAATGGGTGCAGCGCCCGTTCTTCGCCCGCTATGATGAAGAGGCCACCTGGCTGAATCATCTCAAGCCGGCCTTTGGCGAAGAGAAGTTCTTCTTCGAGGATGAGTACGAGGCCATGCAGGCAGGGCAGGCCTGACGCCGATCGTCCGGCTTTCTGGAATGAGCAGGTAAGGGCAGGGCCGCGAGCAATCGCGGCCCTTTCTGGTTTTGGCACCGGGGTGAAACGATGAACAACGAAACCATCAAGCAACGCGATCTGGCGGTGGTCTGGCATCCGTGCACGCAGATGAAGGACCACGAACATCTCCCGCTCACGCCGATCCGGCGAGGGGAGGGGGTCTGGCTGGAGGATTTTGACGGGAATCGGTATATCGATGCCGTCAGTTCCTGGTGGGTGAATCTGTTCGGTCACGCCAATCCGGTGATCAATCAGGCCATTCGGGATCAGCTGGATCAGTTGGAGCACGTGATCCTGGCCGGCTTCAGTCATGAGCCGGTGGTGAAGCTCTCCGAGCGCCTGGTGCAGATCACGCCGCCCGGTCTGAGCCGCTGTTTTTATGCGGACAGCGGTTCGGCGGCAGTGGAGGTGGCCCTGAAGATGAGCTTTCATTACTGGCTCAACACGGGGCAGGGGGGCAAGACGCGGTTCATCTGCCTGACCAACAGCTACCATGGCGAGACCCTGGGGGCCCTGGCGGTGGGCGATGTGCCGCTTTACAAGGCCACCTATGGTCCGCTGCTCATGGAGCCTATCCCGGTGACTGCGCCGGACTGCTATGAGCGGAAACCGGGCGAGACCTGTGAGCAGGTGGCCGAGCGTCGCTTTCAGGCCATGGAGGAGACCCTGGCGCGCCATGCCCATGAAACCTGTGCGGTGATCGTGGAGCCGTTGGTGCAGTGTGCGGGCCATATGCGCATGTACCATCCCCGGTATCTGGAGCTCTTGCGGGAGGCCTGTGATCGGCATGGGGTGCATCTCATTGCCGATGAGATTGCGGTGGGATTCGGGCGCACGGGGACGATGTTTGCCTGTGAGCAGGCGAACATCACGCCGGATTTCATGTGTCTGTCCAAGGGGCTGACCGGGGGGTATCTGCCGTTGTCGGTGGTGCTCACCAACGACACGGTGTACCAGGCCTTTTACGATGATTACACCAAGCTGAATGCCTTTTTGCATTCTCATTCCTATACGGCCAATCCGCTGGCCTGCACGGCGGCGCTGGCGACGCTGGATCTGTTCGAGCGGGATGATGTGTTGGGCAACAACCGGCGCCTGGCTCAGGTGATGCGGGAGTCCCTGGCGCCGCTGGCGGATCATTCGCATGTGGGCGATGTGCGCCAGCACGGGATGATCGCGGCGGTGGAGATGGTCAAGGACAAGGCCACCCGGGAGCCGTATCCCTGGCAGGAGCGTCGTGGCCTGATTGCCTATCAGCATGCGCTCAAGCGTGGTGCCTTGCTGCGGCCGTTGGGGAATGTGGCTTACATGATGCCGTCTTATGTGATCACCGAGGAGCAGATCCGGTTTCTGGCTGAGGTGATGGCTGAGGGGATTGATCTGGCGACTGCTGCTGGTTGAGTGATTTTTGCCTGGGTGCCTGGGTGCCTGGTTGGCCTCTGTGGGTGGCCTCGTTTTGGTTCGGGGTGGGGGTCAGTCTCCGGGGGCAAATTCCTTACAGCGGGACGCCGTGAATACGTCCATGTAGGCTCTGCAGCCGCTTCCTGCGGCTGAAGCCCGCTTACAGGAATCCGCCCCCGGAGACTGACCGGACGCTGTGGGGGCGCTGTTTGCGGGATGTGTGCAGGATGTCTGGTGTGTGTGGTTGTGTGGTTTGGGCGGCCTGTGGGAGCGGGCCTGCCCGCGAAAGCGGCGGGCACTTGGCATCTCCTGGGCGCTGCTGGCGCAGCGCATCGCCGGCAGGCCGGCTCCCACGGGTATATATTGGTTCGCATAATGTATATTATGTTAAATAATGTACTTCCCATGGAAGAACGCTCCAGGCCTACGGGCCTGTTCATGCGTTCCTTCATGGAATTAGCGGTGGTGACCCCATCGCCGCAGTAACGAACAACCCCTCCTCCGTTCAAGGAGCCCTTTGCTACTAGGGAGCAAATTCAGGGGCCTTCGACTCATTACCAAAGACGAGTTTTCATCCACGCCCTCGGTTGCCACCCGGAACGGAGTCCCGCTTAAACCTGCCGCGTATCCTTCCAGAGCCGCGTCTGCGACTCGTTGTCGATGTCCCATTCCTCCAGGGAGAATTGCTTGTCTCCCGTTTCCAGCAGGATCCAGCTCATGAAGTCAGCCACGCGCTCCGGCGGCTGGAGCTGGCCTTCGGTCTTCAGGCGACGGAATCTCTCCACGCCGGGGAATCTTTGCTCGTCCGTTTCCCGGATCTGCTGCTGCATGGGGGTATCCACCACGCCCGGGCGCACGCTGCCCACGTGGATGCTCCGGCTACCCAACTCCTCCCTCAGACACTGGTACAGCATGTAAAGGGCCGCTTTGGAGGCGCAATAACCGCCCCAACCATTCAGGCTGCGGTGGGCAGCGCCCGATGAGACATGCAGGATGCGTCCATCCTCAGCCAGGTACGGTAGCAAAGCCTGGGTGAGAAACAGCGGACCCTCCACGTTCACGGCCTGCTGGTAACGCCAGTCATCCAGGCTGACCTCGCTCAAGGCACCCACGGGTTCCAGCACGGCAGCGTTATGAACCACGGCGTGAATGGTGCCTTGAGCGGCAGCGGCCAGGGCGATTGCGTCTCGACCTGCAGGCGTTGAGACATCAGCGACGGCCACCTGGATGGACTCCGGGGCCTTGGCGCGGGTCTCTTCCAGGGCATCGGCCCGGCGGCCAATGGCGATGACGCGCCCTCCACGACTCGCCAGGTCCCAGGCAAGGGCCCTGCCCATGCCACTGCCTGCTCCAGTGACCACTGTCCAACCCTTTCTTCGTCCTGGCATGGCTGCCCCCTGTCGCATCCTGGATGCGGGAATGTCTGTAAGCGCCCATAATACACCCCCCATTGATTCACGATCCAAGCCCCGGAGACCCAAGGGAACCATGGATAAGACTTCGCTCGACCAGGCTGCACTTGATTACCACCTCCTTCCTACCCCCGGAAAGATCTCAGTGGTGCCCACCAAGGGGCTGACCAACCAGCGGGATCTGGCCCTCGCCTATTCCCCCGGCGTGGCGGCTGCCTCCAGGGCCATTGCCGCAGACCCCAGCGAGGCCGGCAGGCTGACCGCACGGGCGAATCTGGTGGGCGTGGTGACCAATGGCACTGCGGTGCTGGGTCTGGGGGCCGTGGGGCCTCTGGCCGCCAAGCCTGTGATGGAAGGCAAGGCGGTACTGTTCAAGAAGTTTGCCAATATCGATGTGTTCGACATCGAGTTGAACGAGAACAACCCGGACAAGCTGGTGGACATCATCGCTGCCATGGAGCCCACCTTCGGAGGTATCAATCTCGAGGATATCAAGGCGCCGGAGTGTTTCTACATCGAAAGCCGGCTGCGCGAGCGGATGAACATCCCGGTGTTTCACGATGACCAGCATGGCACGGCCATCGTCGTGGCCGCGGCGGTGCTCAATGCCATGCAGCTCTCAGGCAAGGATCTGAGCAACGTCAAACTGGTGACCTCCGGGGCCGGGGCTGCCGCCCTCGCCTGCCTGGATCTGCTGGTCACCCTGGGGCTGCCCCTGGATAACATCTGGGTTACGGACATCCATGGGGTGCTCTACAAGGGCCGCCCTGAGGAAATGGATACCATCAAGCAACGCTTTGCCCAGGCCACGGATGCCCGCTCACTGGGCGAGGTCATGGAAGGTGCCGATATCTTCCTGGGGCTCTCTGCGGGCGGTGTGCTCAAGAAGGACATGGTGGCGCGAATGGCGCCCAACCCGCTGATCATGGCCCTGGCCAACCCGGATCCGGAGATCCTCCCGGAGGAGGTGCTGGAGGTGCGTCAGGATGCCGTGATGGCCACGGGGCGTTCCGACTATCCCAACCAGGTGAACAATGTTCTGTGTTTCCCCTTCATCTTCCGGGGGGCTCTGGATGTGGGTGCCCGTACCATCACCGATGAGATGAAGGTGGCGGCAGTCAAGGCCCTGGCGGAACTGGCCCGGGCCGAACCTTCCGAAGTGGTGGCCAAGGCCTATGGGGATGAAGGCCTTCGATTCGGGCCTTCCTATCTGATCCCCAAACCCTTTGACCCCCGCTTGATCGTCAAGATTGCCCCCATGGTGGCCAAGGCCGCCATGGATTCGGGGGTGGCCACGGCGCCCATCGAGGAGTTGTGGACCTATCGGGATCATCTCAACAACTTCGTCTATCAGTCCGGTTTCGTCATGAAGCCGGTGTTTGCCGCCGCCAAGGCGGCGCCGCGTCGGGTGATTTATCCCGAGGGCGAGGACGAGCGGGTGCTGCGTGCCGTGCAGACGGTGCTCGAGGAGGGACTGGCGCATCCGGTGGTCATCGGCCGCCCCGAGGTGATTCAGTCACGCATCGAGCGCATTGGCCTGCAACTGACGCCGGGCAAGGATTTCGAGCTGATCAACCCGGATTCCGATCCCCGCTTCCGGGACTTCTGGTCGGATTATCACAGCATCATGGGGCGTCGCGGGGTCACGCCGGATGTGGCCAAGCATCGTATCCGCAGCAACAACACCCTGATCGGCAGCATGCTGGTCCGCAATGGGGAGGCAGACGCCATGATCTGCGGCATGGTGGGTCAGCACGCCTACCATCTCAAGCATGTCAGCGATGTGATCGGCCTGGCCCCGGAGGTGCGCACTTTTGCCACCATGAACCTGTTGATGCTGCCCCATCGCACCCTGTTCATCTGCGATACCTACGTCAACGAGAACCCGGATGCCCAGACCCTGGCAGAGATCACCCTGATGGCCGCCGAAGAAGTGCGCAATTTCGGGCTCACGCCCAAGGTGGCCCTGGTCTCCCACTCCAATTTTGGCAGTGTGGAATCGGAAACCGCACGCAAGATGAGTCGGGCCCGGGATATCCTGGAGCGTATGGATCCCAACCTGGAGGTGGATGGAGAGATGCATGCCGATGCTGCCCTCAAGGAAGAGATCCGCAATCGTCTGTTCCAGCACTGTCGCCTCAAGGGTGAGGCCAATCTGCTGGTGATGCCCAATATCGATGCCGCCAACATTGCCTTCAATCTGCTCAAGGCCTCCAGTGGCGAGGGTGTCAGCGTGGGCCCGATCCTGCTCGGCGCCGCCCGTCCGGTGCATATCCTCACCGAAACGGCCTCGGTGCGTCGTCTGGTGAACATGACGGCCCTGGCGGTGGTGGACGCCAACCAGTATGAAAAACGCGAGGGCGAGCGGCGCTACGACATCACGCCACAGCGAACCGGCTAGGATCGCCGGGCGGTTGAGTCATCCGGGGGGGGTGGAGCCGGTCTGATGGGGGCGTCTATACTATATGGATGAACAGTATTTGAGGCTTCCCCATGCCCACTCCCCAACAGGGCCAGCTTGTGTTGCCGGGCATCCCGTCTGCGCCGCCTGGCCGGTTGCGAACCGCATCCCCGGTGCGCGCCGGCGATGGCCCCGGGGGGGTTCCCGGGCCTGAAGCCTCTTCATCCAGACCAGAGGCTCCAACGGTGCCTCGCCCGGATCTCTGGCTGGCCCTGTATTTCCCTCATCTCTGCCTGGACCTGATCCACCAGTCGGGAGAGGCCGTGGCCGATCCTCTGGTCATCATCGAGGAGAAAGGCAGGCAGCAGTGGGTCCATGCCGCCAATCGTCGTGCCCGGCAACGCGGCATCCATCCTTTGATGTCCCTGGCGGCCGCCCTGCCCCTGTGCCGGGAATTGATCACCCTGCCCCGTCATCTCTTTGCAGAGCAGCAGGCCCTGGAAACGCTGGCGGGTTGGGGGCTGCAATTCACCGACCATGTGCATCAGCCGCCGGGTGAGCCGTTGATCCTGTTGGAGATCGGGCGCAGCCTGCGTCTGTTCGGGGGTGTGGAGGCCCTGCGGGGGCGGATCCTGGAGGCGCTCGGCCCCCTGGATTTTCAGGTGCGAGCAGGGATCGCCCCCTGCCCCTCCGCTGCCCGCCTGCTGGCGCGATGGGCACCGGGGACAACGGTCACGGATGGCGATGCCCTGCTGCGTCTGCTTCGGAAGGCCCCGCTGGAAACCCTGGAAGATGACCCCAAACGCCAGGAAAGATTGAGGGGATTGGGGGTGCGCACACTGGGAGATCTGCTCCGGCTGCCCCGTGATGGCCTGGCCCGGCGTCTGGGGCCGGAGCTCTTGCGGGAACTGGATCGACTGCGTGGATGGTCGCCAGACCCCCTTCCCCGGTTCAATCCACCGGCCCGCTTTGAGCACACCCGGCATCTGCCCTTCGAGATGGACGGGCATCACCCTCTGCTCCCGATCCTGGAGTCGTTGCTGCAGATGCTGGCTGGCTGGTTGCGGGGACGGGGTCTGGGCGTGGGCCGTCTGCGGGTGGCATTGCATCATCACCGGAGGGCCTCCACGCCGCTGCAGGTGGGGCTGTTGGCTCCCAGCCGGGATGCAGAACACCTGTTGGAGGTCTGCCGGGAGGTGTTGGAGCGTACTGTCCTTGAGGCCACGGTCACAGCCCTGACCGTGTCGGCACAGGATCTGTCGCGGTTGGCTCACCATCAGGGCCAGACCCTGTTCACCACCGGGGCTGAACAGCAGGCAGACCTGCGACAACTACTGGAACGTCTGCGGGCCCGTCTGGGCGAGGATGCGGTCAAGAGGTTGGCCTGCGTGGCGGATCATCGTCCTGAACGGGCCTGGTATTCCATGAAGATGGGCATTGGCGAGGAGGGCCATGGCGGCCAGGTGCACCCATCCACGGGGGCGCGTCCCGTCTGGTTACTGGATCCCCCCATGGCACCCCCCTGCCCTATAACCCCTGTGGAGACGGATGAGCGCATCGAGTCGGGCTGGTGGGATGACGGGGATGTCAGGCGGGACTATGTGCGTGCTTCCACGCCCGCCGGACAGAGCCTCTGGCTGTATCGGGATCTGCGCAACCCGGACGGGATATGGTATCTACAGGGGTTGTTTGGTTGAAGCGCCACACAAGCGCGGCCAACGACGCCTCAACGGAACGACGCCTCAACGGGGGGAATCATCCTGATGATGGGCGTCCTGAATCTGCTGTGACCGGTCGGCCGCATCCTTGATGTCCTGCACCATCCTGAGGCGGCTGTTCTCCGGGAAGGGGTATTCCATGTAGCGGGCGGCGGCCCGGGCCACCTCCTGGCCGTGGAAACGCAACACCAGTTGCAGGGCCATGTCGATGCCGGCAGATATGCCCGCGGAGGTGATCACCGAGCCGGCATCCACCACGAACTCATCCTCCACCACCATGACATCCGGGAAATACTCCCGCATCCAGTCCAGCGAACGCCAGTGTGTGGTGGCGCGCAGCCCCTCCAGCAGGCCCGCCTGCCCCAGCAACATGGAGCCGGTGCATACTCCGGCCAGCAGGGACAGTCCATCGGACTGTTGCCGCAACCATTCCATCAGCCGGATGTTGCTGATCTCCCGCCGTGCCCCCCGTCCGCCGGGAACCACCAGGATGTCCAGGTCCGGGCAGTCCTCGAAATCATGATGAGGCACCACCATCATGCCCCCGGTCGTCGTGACCACCTGCTTGTGCTCGGCGATCAGGCGGATATCGAAGGGGGAATCGGTTTCGGCCCTTCGAGCCTCGTCCAGGCGCGTGGTGGAGAACACCTCGAAGGGGCCGGCAAAGTCCAGAACTTCTACCTGGTCGAAGACCAGGATGCCGACAAGTGTGCTGCGGTTACCTTTGTCACTCATCAGTAGATTCCTTGACGCTGCCCGCGCCAGAACGGATCCAGGCCCGGACAAGAACGAAAAAATTTTCGTTGAATCTACTACATCCAGGCAGGTTTTGGCTTCTATTTCGGCGCCTTTCCCGCTTAATTTTCAAGGAAATCATGACTCTGGGGGTCCTCGAAGATATCGCTGACCTGAATGAACCACCCTCCGCGCAGTGAATTGGGTTGTTGCACTGCACAAAAATATGCGCTATGCTGCATCGCAACAAGGTCAGGAATTCACCTGCCTTAACCACAGAAAGACAGGAGATTTGCCATGTACAACGATATCTTTGTCAGTGCCCAAGAGCAGTTTGACAAGCTGGCGGCTCCGGCACGCAAGTTCAACAACGTCACCCTTGACCATATGGCCAAGCTGGTGGACTACCAGATCAGCATGTTCCGCAGCTACTCCGAAGTAGCCATTGAGCAGATGCGTGCCATGCAGACCGTCAGCGATTCGCAGAGCCTTCAGGCCTATGTGAGCGCTCAAAGCGAAGCCGCCAAGTCCCTGAGCGAAAAGGTTGCCAAGGACACCACCGAGCTGGTCGAACTGCAGCGCGGCTACGCCGAAGAAGTGCAGAAGCTGGGTGAAGAGAGTGTTGCCACCGTCTCCAACCTGGACGCTGCCAAGAAGAGCGCCGCTCGCAAGAGCGCCTGAACTTCGGAAGGCTGAGTAATCCGACGCCCCTACCAGGGGCATCGGCAAAAAAAACGCCCCCACTCGGGTCTTCCGGGTGGGGGCGTTTTTTTGTCCCGATGAAACGTCCGGTGCGCTAGCGTGCCGGCACCGGACTGCCACTGCTGCGATGCATCTGGAAGAACACCCCTTCCCAGACGGTCATCAGCGTATCCTCATCCTTGACGAACAGCGTACTGCCCCGCTCCAGTGGATTGTCATAACAGGTGATCTCAATGCGGGTGATGTCGTCATCCGCCAGACCGACCTGGCCTGGCTCCACCCCGAACTCCTCCATGAATGTCTCGGCATCCAGGGACTGATGCTCGTAGCGGGGCTTGAGGCACTGCATGTCTTCGAAACGGGCAATGTGCTTTGAATAAACACCGCGACTGCCCAGGATGCTTTCGGCCGCTTCCGCAGACATTTCGGCGGTGTCCGGTGCGGAGAAGTTATCCACGTCCCATACACCATGGTGGCGGGTATCCTCATCGTGTCGATCACAGGCCCCCAGGATCAGTACCAGACCCAGTAACCACAGTGACTTGAATCGGTAAAGTGACTTTTTTTCAGCAACCTGCACGCCCTTGTTTCTCCATCTTGTGAACCCATTTTTGTCTTGCCGCATCATTCATCCCCTCAACCATCCCAATCAGGTTCTCGCGCATGGGGCCGATGCCCGCAAAGCCGAGAATATTGTGTTCAAAGCTTCTCAATCCGTGTGCCCGGTAATACCAGCGGTAGATCAGGGCCGGCATGGCCATGGTGACCACGATCCGGGCGGATTTGCCCTTGAGTACCCCCTTGCCCAGCTCATTGACGGCAAACCCGGGACGGAAGGCCTGCTCAAGAAACCCCTTGAGTAACGCGGGCATGGTACCCATCCAGATCGGATAAATGAACACCAGGTGTTCGGCCCCGGCCAGGGCGCTCTGGGCCTGGGCGATATCATCGGGAACCGGACCACCGTGAAATTCTGCCCGGCTACGCAGGAGTGGGAATTCCAATTGTGCCACGTCGATGACCTGTATCGCATGCCCTGATTGTGCGGCGCCCCGAAGGTAGGCATCAGCCAGGACGTGGCAAAAGTGCCCGCCTTGCGGATCCGGATGCCCCTGGATCAACGTGATGTGTTTCACCTGAGCCATGCCCCTGGTTGCCGTGTCGCTGAAGATTAGCAGATTGGAGATGGGGTGGTTCTCAACACCTCAACCAACAGTAAATACTGTTAATATGAACAGTATTTGCTTGCCGATCTCCTGCCTGCTCAAGGTGCATCCTGTCCGTGAATCGTTCATGTCCCCATGTCTCGCGCCGTATGCCGAACTCCAGTGCCTGTCCAACTTCAGTTTCCTCAGGGGTGCCTCGCATCCGGAGGAACTGGTGGCCCGTGCTGCCGATCTGGGCTATGAGGCCCTGGCGCTCACGGATATCGCCTCTCTGGCCGGGGTGGTGCGTGCCCACGTCGCAGCCGGGGAACAGGGAATACAACTCATCATGGGGAGTCAGCTGGAAGTGGGCTGCCGGTTCACCCTGATCCTCCTGGCCGCCACGCGGATCGGTTATGAAAACCTCTCCACACTGATCACCCGGGGGCGTCGGCGGGCTCACAAGGGGACCTATCAACTCCATCGGCCGGATGTGGCCTCCCATGCCCAGGGGTTGCTGGCCCTGTGGGTGCCTCTCCTGCCCTTGGACCCATCCGAAGAAGGCGATATCCGGGGCACGGCAGATTGGCTGCATGCGCATTTTCCCGGGCGTGCCTGGATAGCTGCTTCCCTGCACCGGGATGGGCAGGATCGGCGTCGGCGCGAGGCCCTGGAGGCCCTGTCCCGGGAGACCGGCCTGCCCCTGGTGGCCACCGGTGATGTGCACATGCATGTACGGGGGCGTCGGGCCCTGCAGGATGCCCTGACTGCCATCCGCCTGGGTCGGCCCCTGGCACAGGTGGGAGAGGCCCTGTTTCCCAATGGCGAGCGCCATCTGCGCAGCCGACAGGCCCTGACCGGACTCTATCCGCGCTCCTGGCTGGAGCGCACCGTGGAGATTGCCCGGCGCTGTCGATTCTCCCTGGATATGCTGCGATATGAATATCCCCTGGACGACGTTCCGAAGGATCTTTCGCCGGATCGGTACCTCAGAAGGCTGGTGGAAGACGGCATGACCCGTCACTGGCCGGAAGGGGCGCCGGCCAGGGTGTGTCACCTGGTGGATCACGAGCTGGGTGTCATCCGGGACATGGGCTATGAGCCCTATTTTCTCACCGTGCACGACATTGTCCGTTTCGCCCGGGGGCGCGGGATCCTGTGCCAGGGAAGAGGCTCCGCGGCCAATTCCGCCGTGTGCTTCTGCCTGGGGATCACCTCGGTGGATCCCGCCCATTCGGAGATGCTGTTCGAACGCTTCATCTCCCGGGAGCGCAACGAGCCCCCGGATATCGATGTGGATTTCGAACACGAGCGGCGCGAGGAGGTGATCCAGTACATCTACACCCGCTATGGCCGCGACCGTGCTGCCCTGGCGGCCACCGTGATCACCTATCGACGTCGCAGCGCCATCCGGGATCTGGGCAAGGCCCTGGGCCTTGCCCAGGCACAGGTGGATCGGCTGGCCGCCAACATGGCCTGGTGGGAATCGGGAGTGGATGAGGACCGGGTGCGTGAGGCAGGCCTGGACCCCCACAGCGCCGTCATGCGCCGTCTGCTGACCCTGGTGGGGCAGATCCGCGGTTTTCCCAGGCATCTGTCCCAGCATGTGGGCGGCTTTGTGATCTCCCGGGGGCCCCTGTCCCATCTGGTGCCCCTGGAAAATGCCGCCATGGAGGATCGCACCATCATCCAGTGGGACAAGGATGACCTGGACGCCGTGGGTCTGCTCAAGATCGATGTCCTGGCCCTGGGGATGCTCTCGGCGGTCCGGCGCAGTTTCGATCTCATCCAGGCCTACCGGGGAGAGCAGTTGAACCTGGCCACCGTGCCCCGCGAGGACCCGGCGGTGTACCGCATGATCCAGCAGGCCGACACGGTGGGGGTGTTCCAGATCGAGTCCCGGGCGCAGATGAGCATGCTGCCGCGCCTCAGGCCCGCCCGTTTTTATGACCTGGTCATCGAAGTGGCCATCGTCCGGCCCGGTCCCATCCAGGGTGAGATGGTGCACCCCTATCTGCGCCGTCGACAGGGTCTGGAACCGGTGACCTACCCCAGCCCCCAGGTTCGACAGGTGCTGGAACGTACCCTGGGGGTGCCCCTGTTCCAGGAGCAGGTGATCAAGCTGGCCATGGTGGCGGCCGGGTTCAGCGCCGGCGAGGCCGATGGACTGCGCCGTGCCATCGGCGCCTGGCGGCGCAAGGGAACGCTGGATCGCTTTCGGGAGCGGTTGCTGGAGGGCATGGCGGCGCGCGGTTACGATCCGGACTTTGCCCGGCAGATCCATCAGCAGATCCTGGGGTTTGGCGAATATGGTTTTCCCGAATCCCACGCCGCCAGCTTTGCCTTGATCGCCTATGTGTCTGCCTGGCTCAAATGCCATGAACCGGCGGCGTTTACTGCGGCCTTGCTCAACAGCCAGCCCATGGGGTTCTACGGGCCTTCGCAGTTGATCCAGGATGCCCGTCGGCACGGGGTGCAGGTGTTGCCGGTGGATGTGTGTGCCAGTGACTGGGATTGCACACTCGAAATCGAGGTGGATCGTGGCGGTGAGAGATCACCCCAACCTGCCCTGCGCCTGGGGATGCGCCTGATTCGCGGGCTTCGCCGGTCTGCCGCCGAACGCATCATGGCTGCCCGCCGGGAAGAGGCCTTCGCGCAGGCCGACGACCTGGCCCGACGTGCCGGGCTCCATCGCAAGGACATGGATACCCTGGCCGCCGCCGGTGCGCTGGCCTCCCTCAGTGGTCACCGGCATCGTGCCCGCTGGGTGGCCCTGGGCACGGAAACGCCCCTGCCGCTGCTGGCGGATACCTGTGTGCGGGAGGGAGACCCCCTGTTGCGGGTGCCCAGCGAAGGCGAGGATCTGGTGGCGGACTACGCCAGTCAGGGCCTGTCCCTGGGGCGTCATCCCCTGGCGCTGCTGCGGGAACGACTGGCGGGGCTGGGCCCGGCCACGGCCCGGTCCCTGCAGGCCCAGCCCCACCGTCGCCAGGTGCGCTATGTGGGGCTGGTCATCACCCGCCAGCACCCCTCATCCGCCAGTGGTACCGTCTTTCTCACCCTGGAGGACGAGACGGGCACGGTGAACATCATCGTCTGGCCGGCCCTGGTGACCCGTTTCCGGGCGGAGGTGTTGCAGGGGCGTTTGCTGGAGGTGCGCGGGGAGTGGCAGCGGGAGGAAGGAGTCTGTCATCTGGTGGCCCGGCATCTGACGGATCGCAGCGCCTGGCTGGGGGCCCTGCCGACGGATTCCCGGGACTTCTGTTGAGGGGAAAACCCTTAACTCTCATGCATCACGGCAGGTGAGGCACCCCCGATGATGAAAGTGAAAAGCCCCTCTCCCCTCAGGGGAGAGGGGTTGGGGTGAGGGACGAGGGCCGGCACAGTGCCCCCCCAC